>CAYMYI010000039.1:0-33291 GCA_964394585.1 uncultured Roseobacteraceae bacterium | reverse complement strand
AACCGTCGGGGGATACTCCTATTATTCCCAAAATAATTAATTATGGGTATAGAACCCCTGCTTTGGTAGAAGAAGCCAAGCAAAAAGCCCAAGAGGAACTAGCAGCCCATGCCGCCGCTACCTTTAACGGCGAGCTGAACAGCTACATAGAGAATGTACGACGTGAACACGAGCAGATTATTGATTCTATTAACCTCGATAAGGTCACCAAATCGGAGTGGGATACTACTTCTACCGAGAAGGCAGCCGCCATTGTGAAGGACTTTAGCGAATATCTCGAAGCCAACAAAGACGAGATTAAGGCGCTGAGCATCTTCTACAACCAGCCGTACAAACGCAGGGAAATCACTTTTAAGATGATAAAGGAAGTGATAGAAAAACTAAAGCTGGAAAAGCCGACCCTTGCGCCCGACTATGTGTGGGGTGCCTATGCAGCTTTGGAAAGCGTAAATACGGGGCATGCCCCGTCTCAACCCAAAGACGAACTCACCGCCTTGGTTTCGTTGATACGCCGCGCCTGTGGGATTGATAGCGAACTGAAAGCCTTTGATAAAACCATAGACGAGAACTTTAAGAACTGGATATTTAAGCAGAATGCAGGAAAACACAACCGCTTTAACCCCGAACAAATGGAGTGGCTACGGATGATTAAAGACCACGTAGTAAGCAGCTACCACATAGAACTCGACGACCTCGACTATACCCCTTTCGATAGCCAAGGCGGAAGAGGCAAAATGTACCAGCTCTTTGGCGAAGATATGGGAGAGATAATTTCTGAATTGAATGAAGTTTTAGTCGCCTAACTGTCTGAATTCGGACTTTGAAGATTAACTGACTAACAGGATGTACTCAAAATGGAACTAAAAAACATAACATATAAGATTAACGGTTGTGCCATGAAGGTACACAATACGCTAGGTAATGGATTTCAGGAAGTAATTTATCAACGATGTTTGGCGATTGAATTGGAACGGGCGGGTCTTGGATTTGTAAGAGAGCAAGACCATGTGATTTATTATGAAGGGATTGAAGTTGGCACAAGACGAGCCGACTTTGTGGTAGAAGATAACGTAATTGTAGAACTGAAAGCCCTAATTAATTTGGAAGATGTGCATTTGGCACAAGCAAAAAACTATGTAGTAGCCTACGATAAGCCCATTGGGCTGCTTATCAATTTTGGAGCAAGAAGTTTGCAATTCAAAAAAATATACAACCCAAAATACCCTGTCTGAATCATGATTTATAGGATTTCAGGATGAAAAAGATGAAAGAAAAATGATAATGCATACCGCAACCGTAAATCAAGAAAATCCTATAATCTGGATAATCATGATTCAGACAAATGAAATTATTAATGAACTCAACGAAGTATTAGCCGCATAATGAGAGAGGATTGGATAGAAATTGAACTCAATAGAATAGGTGATATCCTAACAGGAGGAACTCCAAGTAAGAAAGTAGCTGAATATTACTCTGATAATGATTATCCTTTTTATAAACCTACTGACCTAAATAAAGGCTATTTAGTAAAAAGCTCAACCAATTTCCTTTCTGAATTAGGATTTCAAAATTCAAGAAATGCTGATGAAGGTTCAATATTAGTAACTTGTATTGGAGCGACAATTGGGAAAACAGGATTAATTAAAAAAGCTGGAGCTTTTAACCAACAAATAAATGCAATATCACCGTATAAAAACATCTTAAGTGAATATTTATACTTTCAAATTGTAGCACCAGAATTTCAGGAGCAAATAAAAAAGAATGCTTCATCTACTACATTGCCAATTCTTAATAAGGGAAAGTTTTCAAAATTACCAATTCTACTCCCCCCCCTCCCCGAACAGCGAGCCATCGTAGCGAAGATAGAGCAGCTATTCAGCAGTTTAGACCAAGGCATCGCCGACCTCAAAAAGGCACAAGAACAACTCAAAGTCTATCGGCAAGCGGTGTTGAAGAAGGCTTTTGAAGGGGAGTTGACGAGGGAGTGGAGGGAACAACAAACCCACCTCCCCACCGCTGAAGAGCTTTTAGCCCAAATCAAAGAAGAACGCCAAAAGCACTACGAACAGCAACTCACCGACTGGAAACAAGCCGTCAAAACATGGGAAGAAAATGGCAAAGAAGGGAAGAAGCCTGGGAAGCCAAGACCTTTAACTGTTCCAGACCCTCCAAATGCTGGTCATGAAGAAAGGAAATGGGATATTCCTTCTGATTGGATATGGACACAAATTGGTGAATTATGTTTTGTGACAAAGCTTGCAGGGTTTGAATACACAGATTATGTCACGTATGTAGAAGACGGTGATTTACCTGTGATAAAAGCTGAAAACGCTGGTTCAAATGGGTTTAAAAAGACAGACTTTTCTAAAGTAAAATCTGAATCAGTTGCAATGCTAACTAGGTCTCAATTATTCGGAGGAGAATTATTGGTTGTATTTGTTGGTGCTGGAACTGGTAATGTAGCTATGGTTCCTTTAAATCAACGCTATTTTTTAGGACCCAATATCGGTATGGCACGACCTTACTTCGAAATAAACTCAAAGTTTTTAGAATTATTCTTACAGTCAGCATTTGGTAAAAGCTTAATGATGTCTGCTGTTAAGGCTGTAGCACAACCTTCTTTATCAATGGGTACTATCCGACAAGCCCCTGTTGTTTTTCCCTCACTAAAAGAGCAACACCAAATCGTCAAAGAAATCGAATCCCGTTTGTCGGTTTGTGAGCAAGTAGAGCAGAGCATTGTAGAGAGTTTAGCCAAAGCCGATGCCCTCCGCCAAAGCATCCTCAAAAAAGCCTTTGAAGGAACGCTATTATCCGACACAGAACTCGCCGCCACCAAACAAGCCCCCGACTACGAACCCGCCTCGGTGTTGTTGGAGCGGATTAAAAAAGAAAAGAAGAAGTGATGGAGGAGCAAAATCAGATAGAAATATACCAAGCCGCAGACGGCACTACCCAAATTCATGTGCAACTAGAGCAGGAAACGGTGTGGCTTACACAAGCGCAAATGGCAATGCTCTTTGAGACTACTCCTCAAAATGTAACTATGCACTTAAAAAGTGTTTTCAAGGAAGGAGAGCTAAACGAGGAAGCAACTTGTAAGGATTTCTTACAAGTTCGGAAGGAAGGCACAAGAACGGTGAAGCGTAAGCAGTTACATTATAATCTTGATGCGATTATTTCAGTTGGTTACCGAGTAAAATCAGCAAGGGCAACGCAGTTCCGTATTTGGGCAAATAGCATCTTAAAAGCGTATTTACTAGAAGGGTATGCTATCAACGAGAAACGTTTGGCGCAAAAAGAGCAGGAAGTACAGCTACTAAAAGGGAGCATTCAAATTCTCTCTCGGAGTATTGAGAGCGCCATACAAAATCAAATAACCGACAACGATTGGTTAGCTATTTTTGCCAAAAGCTTAACCCTTCTAGACGATTACGACCACGAACAACTAGACACCAAGGGAATCACTACCAAAGCGGCAAAGTATCCTAGCTTTGAAGATTACCAGCAGTTAATCAAGAATATGCGAAATGAGTTTGATTCGGGCGTATTCGGAAAAGAAAAAGATAAGAGTTTTCAAAGCTCCATAGCTCAAATCGCTAAGGGGTTTGAAGACAAAGACTTTTATCCCACCTTAGAAGAAAAAGCCAGTATGTTACTATACCTCATCATCAAAAATCATTCGTTTGTAGATGGCAACAAACGCATTGCTGCCGCTTGTTTTCTGAAATTCTTAGAACATAACAAGCTGCTGTTCAATGCTCGCCAAGAACCCATAATTAGCAACGATACACTAGCAAGCCTAACCCTTTTTATTGCTGCGAGTAAGCCAGAAGAAATAGAAACGGTAAAGCGGTTAGTAGTTAGTGTTTTAAATAGAAATCAATAAAATGACCGACTCAACCATCATATCAAAAATATGGAACCTCGATAATTTATATATCATATTTTCAGTTTCATGATACACAAACTATCTTGCATCTCATAGATGAGATACAAATGCAACCTTATATTCCTGAAGAACTTCCATTAACACAGCTTGACTGGGCTTCTTTTGTCCCCTTATTAGGTACGGCAAACAGGCAGTTAGCCCGTTACGATGGCCTCTTGCAATCCATCGTAAATCCAGAAGTGTTGTTATCGCCATTACGCACACAAGAAGCTGTGCTTTCCTCAAAAATAGAGGGTACACAAGCTACATTAAAAGATGTATTAGAATATGAAGCTGAGCGGAAACAACCTCCAGAGCGATATGGTGATATTATGGAAGTACTGAATTACCGTAAGGCACTTTTTACTGCAAAAACAAGGTTAGAAAGCCTTCCCTTGTCATTGCGCTTAGTACGTGAAATCCATGCAACACTCATGCAGGGAGTGAGAGGCGAACACAAAGCACCCGGTGAATTCAGGAAAATTCAAAATTGGATTGGTGCCCCAGGTAGCACAATGGAATCAGCGCGTTTTATTCCGCCAGCGGTACAAAACATGGAGAAAGGGCTACACAATTGGGAGCAGTATATGCACTATGAAGAGAAAGACCCACTCGTACAACTCGCCATCATCCATGCGCAGTTTGAAATCCTTCATCCATTTTTAGATGGAAACGGGCGTATCGGAAGAATTTTAATTCCTTTATTTCTAAATACAAAAGGCATTATCAGAGAGCCTGTATTTTATCTCTCTGATTACTTAGAAACGCATAGAACCGATTATTACAATGCGTTAAAAGAAATTACAGATACTCAAAGCTGGACAAACTGGATACGCTTTTTCTTAGAAGCCATCATAAGCCAAGCGAAAAAGAACAATGACCAAACACGCCAGATTGTGAATCTTTACGAAGAGATGAAAGAAAAGATAGTAGTGGCCACTCGTTCACAATATGCCGTAAGCTGTTTAGATTTTATCTTTAACAGACCCATTTTTAACAGTAGTGCATTTTATGAAGAGTCAACCATTCCTCGTCCTTCGTCTTCACGTTTACTATTTGCGTTGGAAAAAAATAAAATCATTCAATGTGTAGAAAAAGGAAAAGGTAGAAGACCTTCCCTATATATATTCGAAGAACTATTGGATATAGTAAATCAATAAGACAATGACCGACTCAACCATCATATCAAAAATCTGGAATCTCGCTGGCGTACTCCGCGACGATGGCGTCAGCTATGGCGATTACCTAGAGCAAATCACCTACCTGCTCTTCCTCAAAATGGCAGACGAGCTGAACAAGCCACCGTACAGCAAAGGGCTAACCTTCCCCAAAATCAAAGACGTAGAAGGCAACGAAGTGCCTGATGGAGAAACCTGCGACTGGGAAACTCTTTCAAGTAAAAGAGGCGCAGAACTCGAAGCCTTTTACAGTCAGCTACTCCGTAGTTTATCTACCGAAAAAGGAATGCTTGGTCAGATTTTCACAAAGAGTCAGAACAAGATTCAAGACCCTTCCAAACTCTTAAAAGTGATAGACCTTATCAACCGTGAGAACTGGAATATGATGGGGGCAGACATTAAAGGGAAAATCTATGAAGGCTTACTCGAAAAGAACGCCATGGATAGCAGTGGCAGCTCAGGAGCAGGTCAGTACTTCACACCAAGAGCGTTGATACAAGCCATTGTAGCTTGTGTACAACCCAAGCCCATGCGTACCATTGCCGATCCTGCTTGTGGTACAGGGGGCTTCTTTCTTGCCGCTTACGATTGGATAGTAGAAAACAACTCACTCGATAGAGAAGAGAAAGAATTTTTAAAGAACAGCACCTTTTACGGAAACGAAATTGTTGCCAACACCCGTAGAATGTGCCTCATGAATATGTACCTCCATAACATAGGCGATATAGTTGGTGATACCTCCATTAAACCTACTGATGCCCTCATTGCAGACGACGGCTTACGAGTAGATTACGTATTGGCTAATCCGCCTTTTGGCAAGAAAAGCAGCATGACCATCACTAACGAAGAGGGAGAAGCTGAAAAGCAAGACATGAGCTATAACCGTCAAGACTTTTGGGAGACAACCTCCAACAAGCAGCTCAACTTCTTGCAGCATATCAAAACCATGCTCAAAATTAATGGTGAAGCTGCTGTAGTACTCCCCGATAATGTACTATTTGAAGGAGGAGCTGGGGAAGAAGTCCGCAAGCAATTACTAAAAACGGCGAACTTACATACTATACTCCGCTTACCCACAGGGATATTCTACGCACCGGGTGTAAAAGCGAATGTGTTATTCTTTACCAACAAACCGGCAAGCAAAGAAGCATGGACAAAAGAAGTTTGGTTCTACGATTACCGAACTAATATACACCACACCCCAAAAAAACGAGTAATGACTGTGCAGCACCTAGAGGAGTTTATTAAACTCTATAATCCTGATAATATCGAAAAGCGCAGCGAAACATGGAGCGAGGAAAACCCCGAAGGCAGATGGCGCAAATACACCTATGAGGAAATCATGGCAAGAGACAAAACCATCCTTGACATCTTCTGGATAAAAGACCAAAGCCTCACCGACCTAGACAACCTCCCCGACCCCGACATCCTCGCCACCGAAATCATCGACAACCTAGAGTCTGGATTGAATAGTTTTCGGGAAATTATGGAAACGATTGGTGGGGAGAGGGGGTAGTGATTAGTTGTAATAGTCGCTACTTCATCTGACAGTATTGGTAACGCTAACCATGTATTAAGGACTACAACTCTCATTCATCCTTGAGGAAGCCGATAACAGTACAGAAACGGTTCAATATGGGTTTCGGTATGCGGTGTATCGTTTGCGTTTACCGTTTCAGTAACAAAAAACGCAACGGAAATACTTGTGGTAATAGGCAATAGTCACTACTTGATCTGACAGTATTGGTAAATCTGAAAATGTATGGTAAGTCTAAGCTAACTTTTCTAACCACTCATCCAAAGCCGTACTAGGTGTATTAATATAGCGCATCAGCGTTTCTACGTCTTCATGTCCCGTTAAGAGCTGAAGTACGTTGAGAGGGATACCACGAGTTCCTAAGAGCGTTATCGCTGTTCGTCTGGCGCAATGGCTACTAATTTCCTTGTACTTCTCAAACTCATACACAAGAGTTTCCTTTCCACTATTTCTGTGAAGAACTGTTCTGGTATCGATGCCTACTTGTTTACACACCTCTTTAATATTTCTATTGAAAGATTGTTCTGTCATTTTAGGTAGCTCCCAATCGTACTTTTTAAGGATTGTCAATGCTTTCCCACACCATCCAATGAAGGGTACTCTAATCCATTCCTTAGTTTTATCCGAAACAAAACCCCATACATTGTCTTTTACATCTTCCTTTTTAAATCCATCCACATCACTCCATCTTTGCGCGGTATATGTAGCAAAGAGGAATAAGTCTCGTACTCTTTCTAACCGTTGGTTTTTGGAGAAATCAAACTCTTCCAATAGTTTAAATTCATCTTCAGTAAGCACTACAATATCATTCTTTCCTAGCTTCTTAGGTCGGTCGTTCTTTCTGCTTGAATCAAAGGCTTCATACTCGGTAGTTGCGTGATAGCCTCTTTCCTTAGCCCAGCGCATAAAGCGTTTGAGGTGTAGAAAATGTTTAGCTACAGTTGCGTTTAATAAGCCTTTTTCTTTGCTGTATTTACCAATCCTAGCATTCTCCCGTTGATGTGTTAGATAATACCTGAATTCGTCTTCAAAGCGCTTATCAATCGTGTTAAAAGAAACCTCCCAATTACTATTCTTCTGAAAGTCAGTTAAGACGGCGGCTAGACTCTTATAATGCTTAATGGAGTTTTTTGCCCCTAATTTATTCCTTTCGTGTAGTTCAATGTATTCGGTATATGCATCAAAAAAATTCAGATGCTTCTCTTCTTCCTTTTCTTTATTCCTTAGTACTGCTTTTAAATATTCTTTAAACTCTGATTCAGCCGGAATCAGCCCCTCCCCTCTTTTCTGCCAATAAAAGTCGTTTACCACTGGCTCTATTCTATCGAGCGCTCGTTTAAACTCATCGTATTGTGCTATCTGGTGTTTTGGCCTATTCTTATTTGCATTCCAATGCCTTACCTCTATACTCAAACCAGTTGATATTATCACTCTCCTTCCATCGTAGAAAAATCGCAGATAAATGGGCGAGCTTTTTTTCTTTGGAGTATGTAGATAGAAGTGTACTTCAATCTGAGAAGATTTTGCCATGGCGATTCTTTGAAAAAGTGTACACTCAAATGTATACTTTTTTCTTAAATCATATACATTTAGGTACTTTCAAAAAACAAAAAAAGCCCTATATTTGAGGGCTTTTGAGCTTTAAAGAATAAATTCTTGTAAAGAAATGTAGATAAAGTGGAGTCGGAGGGAGTCGAACCCTCGTCCAAGCAGGAAACTATCATACTTTCTACATGCTTAGTCACCTTTCGATTGTCGGGTTAAGGCAAGACAGGCAACCGTCTCAGCCATGACCGTAACCGCTTTGTTTTCGCGAGTGCCCCACGGTATAGCACCCACTAGTTCTTCTGTTGCGACACCCCGGACTCAAGTCCTGAAGAACAGAGGACTTGCGAGATGTTAGCCGTTGGTAACTTTACCAACTAAGCGGAGTAAACTATCCGTTTACTTACGCAGCTAAAGCGTATTGTTCTTCGCCAGTTATGGTTTCGAGCTATCTTTTAAGGCTCTCACCCGATGAGCCTGCATGCTTATATGCAGCGTCGCAACCTGTCAAATCCAGTCGACCCCATGTATTGCTTGGTAATGGGTAAGACACCGTTTCATTTCAAAAAGTTCAATCAACCTGAAAAATTCCCCCTCATGTTTTTAAGAAAGGAGGAATTCAGGCATACACAATGCTAAACTTTTTGAATCCAGCCACGGGTGTCTTCTTTCTTACCTCGCTGAATAGCACTTAGTTCTTCCAATACCCAATTAGAGAAGTTGCGTGTTTCAATGGCGGGCAAGGTGTAATTGGTGCCTTCGTGGTGTATCATAGCGATGTGTGCCACGGTCGCAGCGGTACCTGCTCCAAAAGCTTCTTGCAATGTGCCTTTTTCCATAGCTTCTACTACTTCTTTCACCTCGATGGGTCGCTCTTCTACATTCATACCTTTTTCTTTCGCCAGCTCAAGTACACTTCGCCTTGTAACACCGTGTAAAATAGTATCGCTTGCAGGTGCTGTAAGTAAGGTATCGTCGATTACAAACATTAGGTTCATAGTGCCTGCCTCTTCGATATACTTATGCTCGCGGGCATCGGTCCAAATCAGTTGGTGAAACCCTTGTTCTTGTGCCAACTGTGCCGGATACATAGACCCGGCATAGTTACCGGCAAACTTGGCTGCGCCAGTTCCTCCTTCGCAAGCTCTTGCATAGTGCTTTTCTATCTTTACCCGAACTGGCTCAGAGTAATACTTACCTACCGGAGAGGTGAAAATCACAAATTTGTAGTTTCCCGATGGTTTTAGCCCAATAAACTCATCGGTGGCAAACATAAAGGGGCGTAAATACAAAGAGTACCCCGGGATGTTAGGCACCCATTCTCTATCTAAATTCACTAATTCTTTTAGCCCTTGCATGAAAACTTCTTCGGGGATTTGAGGCATGCATATGCGCACTGCCGATTGATTGAAACGCTCAAAGTTTTTATCCGCTCTAAAAAGTAATACTTTATCTTCTCGTTCGCTCTTGTATGCTTTCATGCCTTCAAAAATAGCTTGCCCATAATGCAATGCAGAGGTTGCAGGACTGAGCGATAAATTTTGAAATGGCTCTATTTTGAAGCTATGCCACTGCCCCCCGGTAAATTCTGCTGTAAACATGTGGTCTGAATACATTTTACCGAATACCAAGTTGGGGAAGTCTACTTCGTGAAGGCGCGATTCGGTAACACGCTCTAGAGTAAAGTCTAATTTGGTTGCTATATCCATTTTACTCAACATTTAAGGTTAGAATTTTTTTATGTGTTGTTATAAAAGATGTTTGCTGTTGTTAGGGAATATACTCACAAATTGCGTAGTATCATGCATTTTCTTGGTAAAAATGATGGGCAATAAGCGCCTGCAGCTCTTTTTGAACAGGTGGATTCGCCGCTATTAATTCTCTGCCAAATACGCAATCAGCCCCATTGCGAAAATCGGTTACCCTGCCGCCTGCACACTCTACTAGTAAAACACCTGCGGCTACATCCCAGGCATGTAGGTTATATTCAAAAAAGGCATCGAACCTGCCACAAGCTACATAAGCTAAATCGATGGCAGCCGACCCCATTCGGCGCAACCCATGCGATTTCTGCATTAGCTGGCGAACGATTTCCATGTACTGAGGCATTTTCTCAAAATCGTGATAGGGAAAACCCGTAGCGACCAGCGCTGTGGCAAGTGCCTCAGTTTTTGCTACTTGGATAGGATGCTCGTTGCAATAGGCTTTCCCTCCTTTCACGGCATGAAAGCACTCTTTAAGAATGGGATCGTAGATTACCCCTACTTGTAGCGATTCGTTATGTACAAGGGCGATACTTACGCAAAAACAAGGGATGCCATGTATAAAATTAGTAGTCCCATCGAGTGGGTCGATAATCCAATTATACCCTTCGGAATTGCGTTCACCGGTGCCTTCTTCCGCAATGAAACCAGCTTCGGGGAGAATATCGCGCAACCCTTCTACAATCATTTTTTCGGCAGTTTTATCCACATACGATACCATGTTGTTCAATCCCTTATATTCAATATCTTGAGGGTCAAACCGGTGATACTCTTGTTCAATGAATGCGCCTGCGCGTTCGGCTATTTGGCGGACTTGTTTGTTCAGGTCTGGTAGGTGTATCATGTAGATAAGATTTAATGACGAATAATTCTTTGCGTATATATGCCTGTTTTTGTTTGAACTTTAACCCAATACATGCCTTTTGGTACCCTTTGTAGGGAATAATTCCATTCCCAGAAAGTGCCTTTTTGGGTGCGCTCAACCGATAAGTGCAGCGGTTGCCCCATGGTATTGAGTATTGTAAGGGCAACTTCATTTCCTGCGGAACGAGGAATTTGTACTGTCAGGACATCGGAAGTAGGATTGGGGAATATACTTACGTGTAAGCTGCCGGAGCTATCTTCTAAGGAAGTTACGTTGATTTGTACCGGGTTCGATACCCCCACACAACCGAGAGCATCGGTAGTTTGCACCTGGTATTCGCCTGGTTCGAGTACCACAAACTGCTGTGCCGTATCTCCTTCAAGAGGTTCACCATCTTTCAGCCATTGGTAACGATCCGATGCGGTTGAAATAAGAATAAACCGATCAACCAAAATGACGGGTTGTACATCGGGACATACTACCGTGATGTAGCTTTCTTTCTGCAGCGTGGCAGTATCGCCTCGGCTACTGATTGCTCGCAGGGTTACATCTAACGTGCCGTCACCATTTTGAAACGTAAGTGTTGGTTGAAGCTCCGTTGAGGTTGAGATATTAGCTATTTCGCCAAATTGCCATACAACGCTGGCAGGAGTAATACTCGACTGTACGCTTAAGGTACTACTCTCCCCGATTAGCACAGTGGTGGGGTTTGCAGTAAAATCGATGGAAGGGGTGGATACTTCTACTGTATCGCTATAAAACGAATTACCCGCTTCGGCAGCAGTCTGGACGCGATACCAATAGGTAGTTCCATCTGTTAAGCCCACATCTGAGTAAGTGGTATCGTTTGCAGAAACCGTACGTATAGGTAAAAAACTGCCACTCTCAGCAGTTCGGCGTTCTATTACAAATCCTGTTTCATCCGTTGCGTTATCATCCCACGCTAAATCTACACGGCGGTACGACTCAGAAGTAGCCTGCAAATTTCCCACCCCATCAAACCGCACAACAGTGATGCTGCGCACCCGAAGCGCAAGGTTCGGTAAGTTAGGATTGGTGATTTCTCCATAGTACACATCGGGGGTAGTAAAGGAAATGCGGTTCACCGCCGATTGCTCAATCAATTCGTCGTCGTCGTTAAACCAACGGTAGCGGTTAGTGGTTACAGCCTCATCCACTTCTAGCTGATACTCAACTACCTGTTGGAAATATTGTACCAACGTTGGTGCATTTCCTACATCGCTCTGCGGAGCATACCGATAGTTGGGCACACTGCGGCTGGGCAGCAAATCTTCAAAAGTGAGTAAGTTATTTTGCACTTGTAGACCTCCTTGAAAATCGGTACTCCATGGGTTATTGGCAGAAAACGCAGGTAAGCCGGTGAATTGGTTATCGTGCAACCATAAATTTTCTAAGAGAGGTAGGGTCGTTAAGGTTTCAGGAGGTGTTCCCGAAAGTTGATTAAAGGAAAGATTAATCGCCGTTAATGTTTCAATTTCTCCGATTTCTGCGGGTATTTCACCGGTAAGCTGATTGTTCGATAGGTCTAAAGTTTGTAAAGAAGGAAGCGTACGCAGCCCTTCGGGTAACGAGCCACTCAGCTGCCGATTCGATAAATCGAGCGCTTGTACACTGCGCACCGCATCGAGCGTAACCCCTTGCCATGTTTCCATCGGCTGCGATAAATCCCACGGATTACTCCAGCTTGCTCCATTGGCACTTTCATATAACGATACCAATGCCAGGGAATCCAGTGTAGGATTTTGCACGAGCACTGCTTTGCTCGATAACGTAAGTTCGGGTACACGAGGGTTGGTAATCTCGCAACGGTATAGCCCCGATTGGCTTACCTCATAGGCTTGCCCCGTTGCCCCCGCAATGGTTTGTCCGTTGCGAGTCCATCGGTACACATTATCCGATAACGCGCTATCAATTCCTAGCTCAATAGTATAGGTTTCGCCTTCGGGTAATACGATGGTTCCGCCAGTGCCTAGTTCTTGTTGCAACGAGTACAAAACACCGGGAACATTAATATTGGGTAAGATATCGGCAAAGGTAAACCGATTGGCTTGTAGGAGTAGGCGGCCTTCAAAACCAGTACCCAGTTTTGGCATATTGCTCAAGTCGGGGAGGCTGGTCAGGTTATTTACGGAAAGTCCTAAAAACTCTAAATTTATCAACTGGGTAATCTCCTCGGAAATTGCCCCTGAAAATTGGTTGAACATTGCATTGAGATACCGCAAACTTTCTATTTGGTAAAGTTGCGCCGGGAACGAGCCTTGCATCGCATTGCGGCTAATATCGAGCCGTTTGAGCTGAGTGAGCCGTGTTATCAGGTTCGGTAGCGCCATAATTGCATTTCCCGAAAGGTTCAGTTCTTCCAATTGATCGATAAACTGAAGATCAAAAGGCACTTCACCTTGTAGGTTATTGTTCGATAAATCGAGTTTGGTTACGCGCCCAAAGCGATTTAAGGTTACCCCGTTCCATGTAGCAATAGATGCCGATAAATCCCACGGACGTGTCCAGTTATCGCCATTCATTTTTTCGTAAATCCTTGCTAAATGAATCGAATCGGGCGAGGGAATGGTTAGCGTTACCGGATAGGAACGCAAAGTAAGCTGAGGAGCAGCAGTATTGGTAATTTCGCAGGTGTAAACTCCTATTTCGTTCACCGTTAAACGGTTAGAGTCAGCGGTAACAAAAGGCTCTCCATCGCGGTACCATTGGTAGAGGTTTCCTGAAAGGGTATCGTCAATGGCAAGTTCGATACGATACGATTGCCCTTCCGTTAAAATGATTTGCGTTGCTTGCCCCACTGTATCTTGAGGGCTGTACGTTACATTGAGTACGTTTACATTCGGGATGATATCATCAAAAGAGAGCCGATTATGCTGTATGTTAAGCCCTCCAATACCGAAAAAGCCGCCCCATGTTGTAATTTCTGAGAGATTTGGGAAACCTACAATCTGATTGTTCGCAATATCGAGTACTTCAAGCTGGGTAAGGTTTTGAAAGGACGCAGGCACAGTGCCTTCTAACTGATTATTATTTAAAATGACTGATTTTAACTGTGTAAGTTGCCCTAAGCTAGCAGGAATTTCGCCAGAGAACTGGTTTTGGTATAGTAGTATTTCTTCAAGAGCGGTAAGCTGATGAATATCTTCGGGGAGGGTGCCGCTCAGCTTGTTTTGATACAACCAAAGTATCCGAAGCTTTGTAAGCTGTGTGAGGGCTTGCGGTAACTCCCCGGATAGCTCGTTATTTGCCAAACGTAAATCGGTAAGTTCTGTGAGGTAACGCATTTCTTCAGGAAGCGTTCCGCGCAGATTGTTCCCCACCAAACTAATGCGACGCACCCTTCCTTCGGGGGTAAAACTCAGCCCAAACCAATTTTGAACGGGTTCTTCTAAGTCCCATGGTACATTCCACCTGGCGCCATTGGTACTATTATAAAGTGCCACTAATGCAGTGGAATCGGTAGGTACTACATTTACATAAATAGGATTTACCAAATCCATCAGCAATGTGAGCGATGGTACACGTGGGTTAGATACCGTTACATCGAATTTGTACAAGCCCGGTAGCGCTGTAGTATCGGTTACCCAACGGTTAGAATCGGTTTCAGCTAAAAACTGAAAGTCTTTGCGCCAGCGATAGACGTTATCAGGTACATTACCGTCAATGCCGAGGTCAATCACAGCAGGGGTACCCTGGGGTACAGTGATGGTATCGGGGGTAATGAGCGTTTTTTGAGGCGTATATTCAAAGTCATCAATGGAAAGATGAGGCAAGATGTCGTCGAACGAAAGTCGGTTATTTTGCACCTCGAGGCCGGTGCTGCCCACATTCCAGTTGGAAATCACCGAAAAATCGGGGAGGCTGGTGAGTTCATTATTTTTGAGATCAAGCCCTGTAAGCGGGAGTTGTGTAAGCGATTCGGGGACTGCACCACTAAGCCGGTTGTTGTCCAACTCCACAAAAGTGAGGTTACGCAATAGCCCTAACTCCGAAGGGATTTCCCCTGAAAGTTGGTTTCTATCAAGAGAGAGCACTTCCAAATTCGACAGTTTTTGAATGTCCGTCGGGATTGCCCCGGTAATGGCATTATTGGAAAGATCTAAAAAGGTCAACCCGTTTAATAAAAAAAGAATGGGAGGAAGCTCTCCGGTAATGTTTCGGTTGGAGAGCGAAAGACTCTGTACACAGCCTTGCGCATTTACCCCAACCCCTTCCCAAAACTGAATGCCTAAATCGGTGTTCCAGTTGTTTGCAGAAGTCCAGCCACTTCCATTGGTTTGCTCGTAAAATTGCCGTAATACATTGCGATCAAACGTAGCGCAAGTAGTAATGCCTCCTGTTACATTGAGCCAATAATCTTGCGTTTCTCCAGCCCCGAACGAATCGCACGGATTGCTTGCGGTGCCTTCGCTAGCTTTTCGGCTGCGTACTCGCATGCGTACCAAGCCATTACTTACAGTAACCGGGACTTGAAAAGAATTACCATATATCAGTGGAATTGCTACTGTGTTTTCAAAGGCTAACTCATCGGCAGAGAACGTACCGTCGCGGTTCCAATCGAGCCAAATAGCCATTTGCTGTGGGTCGCCGGCAAACTCAATGGAAAAATTATAGGCAAGCCCTGCACGAAGTTCCAAATGAGATGCATCGGTTACCCGAAACTGACTAGGTGTGCAAGAGGCATACGTTGCGTTTAGTCCTATGCTAGCTATTTCAAATCGCTTAATAGAGCTTACCGTGCAATCTTCGGTGTAGATAGGGGTACAATGGGCGTCCTTGGCTTTCACTTCGAGCACTTCACTATACGAAAAACCGCTATTAGCCGGGGTGAGTCGGTAGTAATAATCTTGCCCCGCAACCACGGTAGAATCAAGGTAAGTGCCCGCATTAGCGGGCAAGCCTGCAATCATCACAAAGCCACTATCAGGTCTGGTGGAGCGCTCAAGCCAGAAGCCCAGCTCATTATCGGCAATATCAGTCCATGAAAGCGTGGTATATCGCCCAAAATTCTGCCCTTGAAATGCTGCTGGCAAAAGCACTAGATCTGCTGGTGCATCGAGCGTATCGTTCTCGAGCCGATCAAGCACTCCAGCCAGTAAGCGTGTTTTCTGTTGTGGACTAAACCCTACCAGGCATGCATTTGGATGAGCCGACATCGGGTTTCCAATTGGGGCAAATTCGTAATTGCCCCCTGCAGCTGCATCTACTGTAGCACCATTGTGTGTACAACTGGTAGTATCTACCGTTATGCCGGTGGCAACATCTGCTGCAGTATCGCAAATCAAATCCCCTGTTGTGCCGCAGTTAGTACTATCGGGCGCTTCTGCACCGGCTGCAATTTCGTAGGTATTTAATAAACCAAAGTAATGTGCAAATAAACGAGTAAGTTCTCGTGCATTGGCGAATGCACTTTTGCGTGCAAAAATAGCATTCTTTAACGGGCTGTTAGGGAAATAGGTATATCCCCAAACCTCATTTGCACTAAAATCTTGTACAGTGTTAAGACAGTAGAGGTTGATAGCATTTCCTACACTACTTTCGGCTAAGAGTATTGGTTCTTCAGAAAAGCGATTAAAATCAGTTAGGTTTAAGTTACTAAATGTTATAGGGGCTCTGAGGTAAAACTGCACGCCAACACCGGCAAAATAGCGGTTTACAGTGGCAATTCCGGCACTCAACTCGGTATTGGTAACCCCCTCGCCAGAGAGGTTAGTAACCACGTGGGGTTGTACGGGCAGATAAATCAGCGTATCAGGATTACTCCCCTCTCGCGCAATCAACTTATTTTTTATATAGTCAATTTCTTCGGGGGTAGGAGCAAATGTACCGGGTGTCTGTGCATGGCTAAGCACCGCAAGCCAAGAGAGTAGAAAAATGAGTAGGGCTGGTCGTTTCATATTCATCGAGAAATCCATCACAATGGGTAAAATTAAGAAATTGTACCCTATTCTTATTTTCGCAATGGTTTTTCTAAGCTACCTTAACATTCAGTATTTGAAATTATGTCGTCGCATCATTTTGTGAAAGAAGGTCAAGAGCCCACCATTTTGGTGGCTACGCCTTACCCAAACCGCGAGGTACTCGCTCAGCTGTTAGAATGGGGCAGTACACTCTGTGCTACTGCCGAGGCACTCCCCTCTTTGCTGGCATTTGGCACCAAAGTAGATGAAGTATTTTGCCTTACAAACGAGGTAGAAAAAATACAGCAAATGCTTGTTCCGCAAGCCCCTTATTACACACTACATCGATTGGATGAAGTGAGTACGCCGAACTGTTTAGCACACTTGGGAATGCAACCGTTGAACGTATTGCTTTCTGATTTCAGCGAAGTTCTGGCGTTAGAAGCATGGACAAGCCAGACCCCAATTGTGGCATATGTAGAATCGTGGCGCGGCACATGGATTCCCGCTGAGCAAACATACCGAAAGTGGCTACCAGCACAAACAGCGTTGCAGTTCATTTCCGCCAGTCCTTTACCGCAGCATCCCTTTCACAATGTGCATTGGAAACCTGAAAGCAACGCAGCAACTATACAAACCGCGGGCATTGTTTCTTTAGTATTTGATGAATCCACGTGGGTCTTTGAAAAAATCATACAATGATACCCCAACGATAACCACTGACTTTAGGCGGTTACTCTTCTTCTTCGCGCTTGCGTTTCACGTCTAAATCTTCTCGATCTTTCAATTTTTTATCCACTACGTTTTTATTCAAAAACTCGTTGATTTGATCGATGGAAAACGTGCTTTCAATTTCTCCGGAGGCGTTAATCCGAATATCAAACCCCTCTAAATCTTTGTGTACTTTGGGTTTTTTAGCTTCTTCTTCTTTCTTTTTCTTTTGCATGGTTAAAAGTGTTTAAGTGGATTACGTATCTATCTAACACTGAATGTAAAGCATTTGTCTGCAATACGTTCCATTTCGGAAAGAATTAATCCGATGTTAAACGATTTATCAAGATTTTAAAAATTACTATCTTGAAATCAGAATTAAAAATAAAAAGATATGAAGAAAATTACCTGGATTGCGCCTTTCATGGCATCGATGTTTTTAATGGGCTGTAACAAACCTGCCGAACAAACTGAAACCACCGATACGGAGGAAACTGTACAAACAACCACCGAAGAAGCTCCTGCTATGGTGCAAGAAGCCACAATGCACAATACGCTTTCAGAAGCAGAACAGAACGACGGCTGGCTGCTCCTATTCGATGGCAAGACTTCGGACGGATGGAGAAGTTTTGGCGAAGAAACCTTCCCTTCCGATTGGAAAATTACCGATAACGGAGAGTTGTACTTTGCGGCTTCTCAACGCGAAGAAGGAAGCCAAAACGGAGGTGATATTATCTACGATAAGGAGTTTTCCAATTTCCACTTGAAACTAGAATGGAAGATTGCCAAAGCAGGAAACTCTGGCATTTTTTACTTGGGGAAAGAAACCCACGACTACATTTGGAAAACAGCTCCCGAAATGCAAGTGCTCGATAACGAAAACCACCCCGATGCCACAAATGGCGAAAATGGAAATCGTAAGGCAGGTTCTCTATACGATATCTACCCTGCTACGCCGCAAAACGCCAAGCCTTTTGGTGAATGGAACAGCGTGGAAATCATTCATAACAATGGAAAGGTACAGCACATACAGAATGGAGAAGTAGTGGTAGAGTACGACATCAACTCCGATAAATTCAAAGAAGATGTTGCTGCCAGTAAGTTCCCCGGCTTAAACGAAAATTGGGTGAATATAGCTACTTCGGGCTATTTTGGTCTGCAAGATCATGGCGACGATGTATGGTTCCGTAACATTAAAATCAAAGAATTGTAGCAACACTTTGGCAAGAAAAGAAATTGCCCCAAAAGTGAGGAGAAAGTCATTCAGTAAGACAGCACCCTCATACTTTTGGGGCAGTTTTTTTGTTACCCTTTGGCATATACTCCTAGTACTTCTTCAATTTCCCCAATGATGGCGGGGTCATCAATAGTAGAAGGCACGGTATACTCTGCTCGGTTTGCTATGTTGCGTAGTAATTTCCGCAAAATTTTCCCCGAACGTGTCTTCGGCAAGCGTTTCACTACATGCACATCTTTGAACGAAGCCACCGCTCCTATTTCTTGGCGTACTCGTTGTATAATTTCGTGTTGCAGTTGGGCAATATCCATCGAAACACCAGATTTCAACACCACCAATCCTAGGGGTTTTTCGCCCTTTAGGGCATCGTTAACACCAAAAACAGCACACTCTGCTACAGCTTTGTGCGATGCCACCACTTCTTCCATTTCTGCTGTGGAAAGGCGGTGCCCTGCCACATTGATGATGTCATCCACCCGCCCGGTAATAAATAAGTACCCGTCTTGGTCTTTGTAGCCTCCATCACCAGAGAAGTAGAAGCCAGGAAACCGCTTGAGGTATCCTTCTTTGAACCGCTCGGGATTTCCCCATAGGTTCATGAGTGTACCGGGAGGCAAAGGCAGTTTTACCGCTACAAAGCCTTCTTGGTTGTCGCCAACTTCTTCGCCTGCCTCGTTCAAAATGCGGATATCATACCCACAGACGGGCAAGGTTGCCGAGCCAGGCTTTACCGGTTTCAGTTCAATGCCTGCCATATTTGCCAACATGGGCCAACCTGACTCCGTTTGCCACCAGTGGTCGATTACCGGCACCTGCAAATGTTTTTCCGTCCACTGTAAGGTAGCTACGTCGCAGCGTTCTCCCGCCAAAAATTGGTATTTCAAACACGAAAGGTCGTATTGCCTGATGAATAGCCCCTCCGGATCTTCTTTTTTAATAGCGCGGATGGCAGTAGGTGCCGTAAACATTACACTCACTTGGTGTTCGCTAATTACCCTCCAAAACGTAGAAGCATCGGGGGTTTTAATTGGTTTCCCTTCAAATAAAATCGTAGTATTTCGGTTGAGCAGCGGTCCATAAACAATATAGCTATGCCCTACTACCCAGCCTACATCGCTAGCTGCCCAATAAACCGCACCTTCTTCTGCCCCGTATACTGCTTGCATCGAAAACTTTAGTGCTGTAGCATAGCCGCCGGTATCGCGGATAATCCCTTTTGGCTTGCCTGTTGTACCCGAAGTATACAGAATGTATAACGGATGCGTTGCCGCAACAGATACTGGCTCTGCCATTGGCGATTTCGCCACTAAATCATCGTAATCAACATCGTAGCGTTCGTCGTGTGGGATTTCAATCCCTTGTTTCCGGTTGAAAATCACCACACTTTCGGGCTTGTGGGCAGCTTCTTCGATGGCTCTGTCTACAAAGGGCTTGTAAGGAATTACCCGATCAATTTCAATCCCATTCGATGCCGTAATAATAGCTTTGGGCTTACAGTCGTCAATCCGAATGGCAAGTTCATGGGGAGCAAACCCGCCAAACACTACGGAGTGAATCGCTCCGATGCGAGCACAAGCCAGCATAGCGTAGAGGGCTTGCGGTATCATGGGCATATAGATGATGACCGTATCGCCTTTTGCCACGCCCAGGCTTTGCAGACCTCCGGCAAGTCGGGCTACTTCTTCGCGCAATTGCAAAAAAGTAATGTGTTGCTTGGTGTGGGTTACCGGCGAATCGTACACAAGAGCATTTTGTTCACCAAAACCATTTTCAATGTGCCGATCGATGCACAAATAGCTCATGTTAAGTTGCCCATCGGCAAACCATCGCGCATGGCCTTCTGCATCCTCCGTCAAGATTTGCGTAGGTTTTTGGTACCAAGCAAGTTGTTCGGCTTGTTCGCGCCAAAAACCTTCGGGCATAGCAAGGCTATGCGCATACATTTCTTCGTATTTCATATTTATCGAGGTTAAAAAATGATAGTTTAGTTTTAGAAGGTATCTGAAATTCCCTTCACTAAAAAAAATCCCTTCTGGGTTGATAGCATTGAATTTAGCAACAAAATCAATATCCTACAAACCATAAAAGGGATGATTCGGGGTTGACTATCAGGGGACTACCTAGCAGGTTCGCTCGATAAGCCTACTTCCATATTGCGGATAAACGCCAAGCCTAACAAAGAACTGATAGCGGTAATGGCAAAAAATAAAAGGGTAAACGCTAAAGCCGCCGCCGCTTCAATAGGCAGGTACTCGTAGCCGTATACAAACACCAACTCGCGGGCACCTACACCTCCGACTGTAAATGGTAATACCGAAACCGCCGACGAAAACAAGAAAAGCAACAGATATTCTATAAAATGGCTTTCCACACCTAGGGCATTCAGCAAGAAAAGGGAACATACCACCTGGCTAAGCTGTACCCCAAACGATTGTACCGAAGTTTTTAGAAATACGGGCAACAGAAAACGGGCTAACAAACGCATAATACTCCAAAGCACTATAAATGGCGAAATGAGTAAAAATATCCCCAACGGGGTTGACCACCGATACTCAGTCAGCACGCTAAAAAATAATAGGATGCCTAATAGAAATGCTAATGCCGCCAACCCGCTCAACCGATCGACCAAGGTAGCCTGAATCAAGTTTTTGGTATTTCCTCCTTTTAGCTGTTTTAGCAGATAGACTTTATAACCATCACCTCCGATACCTCCGGGTAAAAATAAATTGTAGAACATCCCTAAATAGTACAGTTTTAGGTTGCGCAATGGCGCGATGAATACACCTGCACTTTCGTAGAAGTGCCGAAGTCGAAAGGCAGCGATTATCTTTGAAAGGTTGAAGAGTAAAAACGATACAACCAGATAGCCGAAATTTGCTTGTTGTACTTCTTTAAAAATCTCTTGAAAAGGAATTTTCTGGAACACGAAATACAGCGCTGCTGCTGTAAGAATGATTTTTAACCCTAACTTAAACTGTGGGCTTTTTAGCAATGTAACGAATACAGATTTTGCCATAGGGTTTACCTTTTAGCGCGATAGACTCGGGTTTTCCTCGTTTCGAACAAATCGCGTACATCGCCAACTTTCTCGAATGCCTTGCCGAGCGAATCGAGGGCGGCATCGTCGCGTGTGTTGGTAAGCACAAGTGTTTCCGGATATTGCGCCACAAAGGCTTTTACGGCAGCAACGCTAGGTAGTTTGTCAATGGGCTGGCGGTGGTAAAACGAAAATGCCGGGTTGTAGCGTTCGTAAGCAATGATTGTCGGGTGCGTTTCCCAGACCGATTGGGTTTTCACTACGGGGTTTTGGGCATCGGCTTGGGGAAATACTTCATAGAAAAACAGCAAAGCTGTGCTGTAAAAAGATACTGCCATGATCCCCAGTGTAACCACCGGACGTTTGCGGGCAAAAAACCAAATTGCCAATCCGCCGATAGGCAAAAGAGCAAAATAATACGAGAGGTGCGGCAGGCTATGCAACGACTTATCTTCGACGATGGCAACGTAAATGCCAATGGGAAAGCAAAGCGCTAGTATGCTCCACACAATTAAATTAATTCGGTATTTTTCCCAACGAAAATTGGCTAATAGCCCATCGAAATAGTAACCAATTAACAAAGCAGCAAAGGGGAAACAGGGTACCGGATAGCTCGGTAGTTTTGTTTGAGAGATGGAAAAAAAGCCTACAAATACAGCTACTGTGATCAACGAAAGCATAAGCAGCGAATTGGTACGGTTTTGCCAAGCACGCACGGCGCCTTGCCCAATAAATAAAGAAAACGGGAATAAGCCTGTAATCACAAATAGAGGAATCAGGAAGATAGAGCCGCCGTGCCCTTCCATCGTAGAGGTAAATCGGCTTACGTTGTGCTTAAAAAAAAAGCCTTCTGTATATGCCCCCTCTGTTTCTATATGCACAAGTACATACCATGGTACTACAAGAACAAGGAATAGTAACACTCCCCAAGGATACAACGACCAACCAAACGACGCCCACGTAAGCTGCTGCCGAAGTAAGAGATATGCAAGTAAAATTAATCCGGGGAGGGCTATGGCAACAGGCCCTTTCGCTAAAGTAGCGCAAGCAATCGCAAAATAAAACAACAACAAATACCGGCGGCTGTTCCACTCATGCGCTGCTACAAACGAAAAAAGCCCTAAGGTGATGAAGAATATTAAGTAGGGATCGGGGGTTGCTAAATGAAACTGCACGGCAAACTGAATAGAAGCAAGCATAACAATCCCTGCCCAAAATCCTGTGGCTTTATTGAGTAACCTACTTGCAAAACCAAATGTGATGAGTACAGTGCCTAGCCCCATAAGCGCCGAAAAGAATCGAGCGGCAAATTCATTGGTTCCAAAAACTCGGTAGGCAACCTGCATAAAATAATAATGCAAGGGGGGCTTATCGGTGCGAAGTTCTTGGTTGAAGGTGGGTACTACCCAATCGCCACGTTCAAACATTTCCCGAGCGCAAGTTGCATTTTTAGCTTCATCAAGAATGTAGATGGAAATCCCGCCAAGGTTCGCCGTAAAAACAATCAGCGAAGCAACGAGCAAAATAGGAAAGCTATACTTTAAAAGGGTGTTGTATTGCATACCGTAGCAAAAGAATGATTATGGGCTGCAATGTTACTAAATTTAATCCTGCACGAATGCCCTGCTTTTACAATTCTACATCAATCTGCCTACCTTCTTTGGCTGCTTTTTGATCTAAATTGGTACCAATGGCTATGCCTATCGCCATCCCGATGGGTAGCCCTATACTAAGGTATGCCATACTCCCCAAAGCACTCCCAATGGCTACCCCAAACGGAATCCCAAAGGCTGCCATGCCAAGTGCTAGCCACATATTACGATAGTGGTTTTTGGCTACTATTTTAACGTCTTTTTCTAGTCTGCGTAAAATTCGACTTTGCGATTTCCACAATTTCCGTGTTAAAAAACGATCGGGCCCTTTGTGGGCATTAATGTAGGCTACTTCTTTGTTGATGTATGCTACTACAGCTTCGTTTAATACATGTTTCTGTGTTTCCTTGAGGATTTTTTCATAGCGTTCAAGCTTCTGTGCCAAGCGGCGGTTCTCTTCTTTTAATTGATAGGTAAGGGGTAGAATCTCCATAAAAATCCATTTATATAAAAAAGTGTTATTCTGTAGGTAACCTACTAAATTCCTTCTAAAAGTACTCGGTTACCCCATCAGGTCATATTTAATCTTTAGTCAGCTATGCGCTATATCGTTCCAATCTTTTGTTTGCTATGTTCTTTACTAACCTTACAGCACACACACGCACAGCCCTTAGTGTACCAGTGGGAAACTGCTACCTCTATTACCAACGCTAGGCAAGAGCCATACCCACTCGCTTGGGCAGGAGGCTTAAATGCTGTGCAATACAATACCCTCGATTTAAATTTGGATGGCACACTCGACTTAGTGCTGTTCGATCGCACTTCTTACCAAATCATCCCCCTACTTGCCGAAGGCAACCGCTACCGTTTTGCTCCCGAGTATATCAGCCGTTTTCCTCGCATTGAAGCATGGCTGGTTCTCGCCGACTATAACTGCGATGGCAAAGTAGATATTTTCACTCATACAAATACGGGTGTTACCGTGTACACCAACACAAGTGAAAACGGAAAGTTGCGTTTTTCACCTTTCGGCATTCCTGAAACAAAAGGGCTTTCAGGCTTTCAAATCCCCTTGCGCGTAGATGTAACCGATGTGCCTGCTATCACCGATGTGGATAACGACGGCGACCTCGATTTACTTACGTTTTTAACTCCGAATGTAGGCGGTACGGTAGAGTTCAACAAAAACCTGAGTATGGAACGATTTGGGCATTGCGATAGCCTTGTTTTTGAACGAGAAACTGCACGCTGGGGAGGTTTTGAAGAAGCGGGCAACTGCCGAACGTACACGTTTGACAATGCACGCATCGAACATGCCGGCTCTTCGATTTTGGCAATTGACCTCGATGCGGACCAAGACAAAGATTTGATTATTGGCGAAATTTTATGCAGCAACCTCGTGCAAATGACTAACGTAGGCACGCCAAATGAAGCCATTTTTACCAGTGCGGCGTTTGAATACCCTACCGAACGCCCAGTAAACCTACACATTTTCCCGGCAGCATATTACCACGATGTTACCTTCGATGGAAAACGTGATTTGTTGGTAAGTCCCAATATCGATTTTAATGAAGGGTTCCTCTCCGATTTTCAGCAATCGAGCATATTGTACGAAAATACTCACGAAGACAACGCCCCCTCCTTTTCGTTTGTACAATCTAATTTTTTACAAGAGCAAATGCTCGATTTTGGCGAAGGAGCGCTGCCCGAACTTGCCGATTTCGATGGCGATGGCGATGCCGATTTGTTTGTAGGAAGCACCGGACAGCAAAGGGGTAATGGGTCGTTTTGGGCTACTGTAGCTTATTTTGAAAATATTGGTGGCAATACTTCTCCTCAATTTGTACTCCGCGACGAAGATTTCTTAGGACTTTCGACCTTGCAGCATGTGGAATTGCGCCCACAGTGGATTGATATCGATGCGGATGGAGATTTAGATTTTGCCCTAAGTTCTCGGAAAGATGGGCAGCAAACCGAATTGAGTTACCTACCCAATGAAGCAGGGCAATGGATGCTCAGTAACCGTACGATAGTATCCATTGACGGAATGCGAGTACTGGAAAAACCCTTATTTTTCGATTTTGATGACGATGGAGATGCCGATGTGTTGCTTGGAAAACTCAGCGGAGCGCTCGAACTACACCAAAATGATGGGAACGGAAACTTTACAAGAGTTTCCGCAGGGTTAGGAGGCATCACCGACGATTTCTTCGCACAACGCTTATGCCCTGCCCTTGCCGATGTAAACCAAGATGGTGCTACCGATTTAGTTACCGGCAGCCGCAGCGGACAAATCCGCGTGTATCTTTCCATAAAACAACAGCCTTTCGATAATTGGGAAGCTAGTACATTCCAACTATTTAACCCTCTGACCCAAACCGCTGAAGAAAACGCCTTCTTCGGTCGAGGGATTTGCCCTTCTGCATTTCAGCAACATCTTGTAGTTGGAACACTCGGCGGCGGTGTACATTTGTTCAGGCAAACCGAAAGTATTGTCAGCAGCCTCCCGAGCGATTCCCCACCTTCACTTGTTCGGGTGTTCCCCAACCCTGTGCAGCAGCTACTTTATATAGAAAACACAAAAGCTACGCGCGCCACTCTTTTCACTACCGATGGGAAAACCGTAGGAGAATGGCACCTGATTCCTCAAAAAACAGCTTCACTAACGCTAGGGCATTTACCCAAAGGCGTGTATATACTTCGTATCGAAAGCAATAGCAGGATAGAAACACAAAAAATTATGATAAATTGAACCCTCTCCTAGCGGTGGAATACTTGGTATTGCCGATAGCCCCGGTAAAATTCTGAGAACGATACGCGCAAAATAGTATATGAAGGAATGGCAGCTACCATGCCAATGGGACCGGCAATATTAGCACCTACAAACACAATTAGGAAAATTTCTAGTGGGTGCGCCTTCACGCTTTTCGAAAAAATAATAGGTTGTAAAAACAGATTATCGGTGAGTTGCACAACGCTAAAAACGGTAAGGATTTTTACAATGAGAAATAAATAATCTTGCGACTCTGATAAGCCCGCATTCGTCGAAATGCCCACTAACAAGCCAAACGTTGCGCCTAAAATAGGGCCCAGAAAGGGGATTAAGTTTGCCAAAGCGGCAAATACGGCAATCGTAACAGCATATTCTACCCCGCTAATGAGCAAACCAAAGGCGGCGATGGAAAAAATGGAAAGCATTTGTAAAAGTAAGCCCAGCAAATAGTTGGAAAGTAATTTTTCTACTTTACTTAGTGCCGCAATCGATACTTCAAAATAGCGGTTAGGAATTAACGAAATGAAGTACTTGCGATATGCGCCCTTTTCATATAAAAGAAAGAAAGTAATGAATAATACCGCCAATAGCCCTACGAAAATATTTCCGGTGAGCGATAAGAGGCTGTTTAAAAAACTAGTGAGAAATTCGGTAATTGAGCGCTCGTCAATCAAACTTGTTAGCCCTTCTTTAGCGCGATCTTGCAAAAAGCTTTCTTGCGTGAGCAGCTTATTTTCCACTAAAAAATCATCGACCGATTGTATCGGAATCATCACTTTACTTACCAAATTTTCAAAGTCGATATTCGAAATCACTTTAATTTGATTCGTAATCAACGGAATGAATAAGTACACAAATAAAGCAATTAAGCCGAAAAGCGTGGCAAACGATAAGAGGATAGCAAAAATGCGAGGGATGCGAATGCCATAAAACTGCGCTTGGCTAATGTAGTTCGTGGGAGTTTTTAGAATGGCGGCAATTACTAACGAAACAATCACATACGAAACAATATCGATAAAGTACCAGGCTCCTACACCAATCACCAGTAAGATGATTAGCAACTTAGCTAAATCTGGGTTTTTCAAAATGTTCGTATCGATTTTCATAGCTACAAAAGGTGATAAAAAAGCCCTTATTCGGCGTAAATAAGGGCTTGTAAATTTCGAGAAATGCGCTCTATGCGAAGGTATCGCATAGTACTCGTGCGCTTAGTCCCAACTCAATTCGTCGTCTTCATCATCAGAAGGAATGCCTTCTTCCTCATTTCGGTCGAGCTGGTCATAATCATAATCTGGCATCAATTCTTCCTTTACATGATCAACACATTCGTTCAATGCACTCAAAAACTTGTTAAAATCTTCTTTGTACAAGAAAATTTTGTGTTTTTCATAATACGAACCATCGTCTTTATAACGCTTTTTGCTTTCAGTGATGGTTAGGTAATAGTCCTGAGAACGCGTTGCCTTTACGTCAAAAAAGTAAGTACGTTTTCCGGCTCTCACTCGCTTCGAATAAATTTCCTCTCTGTTGTTATCCACTGTTCCTACAATTTTTTTCCTAAAATTTTACCTTAACTTTAAAGATTTCATGCAACGAATTTGATAAAGTTGCCTCACGAATATCAAATATTTTGCAACTCTACGACAAAATTCATTCGCAATTTGCTTACTTTTTATCCAAATTGGACATGAAATAAATGAAGATATTGTTAATTCACAAATTAATTGAATGGATTTCGCAAAGACATCTGTGTTGGTATCCGTTAAAAGTCCAGTATCATTTTTTGTTAGATAAAACCTCAAATGCATTATGAAGGCACTAAAGATATACTTACTTCTTATTTTATGTAGCACCATTGCGTATGGGCAAGAGTCAGAAATTGCGATTGGATATACGCAAAAGGGGATGGCATCGTACTATGCGAATAAATTTCATGGTAAAAAAACAGCAAGCGGAGAAAAGTTCGATATGTACGCCATGACCGCGGCACATCCTAAAATTCCGTTCAATAGCATTGTAAAACTTACGAATCTTTCGAACGGGAAGTGGGTAACTGTCCGCATTAACGATCGGGGGCCGTTCACTCATCGCCGAATTTTAGACATGTCGAAAGCAGCAGCTTTAAAGCTCGATATAATTCGCGAAGGTTCTGCTGAAATTACCCTTGAAGTACTCAAAATTCCCGGGCAAGAAAGTGCTGCGAAAGAAGGGGATTCTTCTGACGGTACTCCAGAAGCTACCAATCCCCAAACCAGCACAACTAAAACCGATAATACTACACCACCAAAAACTGAGGCTCAAACAAATACCAACGCAACCGCTACTAACAGTTCAAACACCAACAACACCGCTACCACTACCCAAAAGAAAACTGATGCTTCTGCCTCTACTTCTAAAGCAACTGGTACTACGACTACCTCGCCCGAAAAAACGACCACCAGTACTTCTACCCCTACAAAAGTGCCGACGGTAGCGCTTGAGCCCACAGTGCCACTAAAAGAGCGCTTCAAACCTGTAAAAACTTACAATATTTGGGGTACTGAGCGGCAACCTAAAGGGTTTGGCATTCAACTAGGTTCTTATACTGACCTCGACAAAGCGCTAGCATTAGGCAAAGAAGCTACCGACCTAGGCATGCGCGAAGTGTACATTCAAACCGGTTGGTCGAACAAGCAACTGGTGTATCGTGTGCTGTTTGCCTCAGGTACCGATGCAGAAAAAGTGAAGCAACTTTTACCTGTAGTACAAAGCAAAGGCTTTCCTGCGGCATTCTTACGTTCGCATTATTAATGCAATACCATACTTAATGTTGTACACCCAAGCTGCACAACGGCTTGGGTTTTTTATCGATAACTTCTACTTTCAACGCTATGGATTTTACTAAAATAAAAGAATATGGCAACCTTGAGTTGCTTGCTAAACAACTCGTAGAAGGGTTTATTACAGGGTTACACCGCTCGCCCTACCACGGTTTTTCTGTCGAATTTGCCGAACATGCCCTTTATAACCCAGGGGAAAGCACGCGGCACATCGACTGGAAAGTGTTTGCTAAAACAGATCGGTTGTATACCAAACGGTTTGAAGAAGAAACCAACTTGCGTTGTATGATTGTGATTGATCATTCGTCGTCGATGTATTACCCGGAAAAAACCCACGATAAAATCAACTTTAGCATTACAGCAGCCGCTAGTTTAGCCTATATGTTACAAAAGCAACGCGATGCGGTTGGGCTTACAATTTTTTCTGATGCAATTGAGAGCATCTCGCCGGTAAAATCGACAGGTAAGCACATTCACAGCTTGTTTTTACAATTGCAACAATTGCTGGACTCGGAAGTAGGTCAGCGAAAAACTGAAGTAGCCGAGGTTATTCACGAAATTGCCGAACGAACCCATAAACGTTCGCTGGTAGTTATTTTTAGCGATATGATGGAGAATGAAGAGAAACGCGAAGAACTCTTTGCCGCACTTCGGCATTTGAAACACAACCAGCACGAAGTATTGCTTTTTCACGTGTTTGACCGTAAAACAGAACTCGATTTTGATTTCCCGGAGCGGCCAATTGTATTTGTAGACCTTGAAACCGGGGAACAAGAAAAGGCACAGCCTTCAAGAGTTCGGGATTTTTACCAACAACAGATTCAAGCACTTTTCCATGATATAAAAATTCGGTGTGGACACTATAAAATTGATTTCATAGAAGCCGATTGTCGCCAACATATCGATCAGATTTTACTGCCTTACCTCATTAAGCGTAGGCGAATGCGCTAATCGATAAAACAAAGGGAAGCCGCACCGATAATGCCGGCTTCGTTGCCCAAGGTTGCCGGTTGAATTTGCATATCTTGTAGGTAATACGGCGTAAGATGTTTTCGTAATGCCTGATAGATGCTCTCTTCGATAAGTGGGAAGGTTTGTGCTACGCCCCCTCCTATCAATATGGTTTTCGCATCTAAAATACGCACAAGCGACACCAAGCATTCCCCTAAAACAAAGCCGACTTTTTGGAATACTTCTTGGGCAGCTTGATCTCCTTTCTTAGCAGCTTTCACCACTTTTTTGGCATCGAGTTCATCGGCAAGTAATGCCATACTTGTAGCATCGCCATATGATTCAATCGCCTGTTTTGCCATTTCAACAATACCTTTTTTACCGATGTTATCTTCTACGGTACGGCCATCGGCGGCAATAATATGCCCGGCTTCCATCGCATTTCCGTTACCTCCTTTAAATATCTTTTTATCAATAATGGCAGCAGAACCTACACCGGTACCTAGTGTAATAAATAAATATGTTTCAGGGAGTGGGTTACTTCCAAAGTAGTACTCGCCCAAAGCGGCAGCATTGGCATCGTTTTCTAAATGAAACTGTATGTGAGGAAATGCAGCATGTAACTTATCGTAGAGGTGCACCCCGTTCAAATCGGAAAGATTAGCCATCTCTAAGGTAATTGTACGATCGTGCGAAAGCGTGCCGGGCACTCCAATGCCTACTTTGTTAATTTCTTTGTGTTCGCTTAGTTGCTCATCAATTGCTTCAAGAAAATGTTGCACAAATTGACGATTGCGGCGTAAATCTGCGGTTGGATATTTCACCTTGCTGATTAGCTCTCCATCTGTTTTTACCACACCAAACTTGACGTTAGTACCGCCTACATCGATGCCAAGAAATCTTTCCATCTGCAATAATTTTAAAGCTACTTCATAATAGGATGACGCGCCTTTGTCATCGTTTATTCATACGTACCGAGTAAAGTTAATGGTTTATACACAATTTTAAGCGGAATACCTTCAGGAAAAGTCCGGATGGGGTGTGCCCGCAACGTGACTAGCCATTTTCAGCCGATTTGTTCTACATATTGCTCCAACTCCAATTGCATACGCGCTACGCGGTCTTCCAATGTTTCAGAGCTGATTTGATCGCGCAGCCGGTCTACTAATATAGGGAATGAAAAAGGTGATGGCTTCGGGGGGCGTTTTACGACCAGTTCTTTTTGTTGCAGTGCCTCGAATGCTTTAGTGAGGCGGTTCTGACCCATTTCTTGCCCTAGTACCTCGTCGTATGCTTGCTTAACAAGTAAGTTGTTGGGCTCATACTCAACAAATACTTTGAACAACATTTGACTAGAGGCTTGCAAATGGCGGGCATGCACTTGTTTACCGGGGTATCCTTGAAATACTAAGCCTGCAATTGCTGCAATTTCACGAAATCGGCGAGTAGCCATTTCAGAGTTGTTGAGGCTATGCATTAAGTCATCGAGCAGGTTTTCTGTAGTAAACAGATTTTCGGAAAGCGCATGCGCTAATGGTATAGGGCTATCGGAAAGTAGTTCGAAGCCATAATCGTTCATAGCCATCGAGAAGGTAAGAGGTTCCATTTGGCTCATGCGCCAAGCGAATACACTCGCCAATAGTTCATGCACCATCCGCCCTTCAAAAGGATAGAAAAACAGATGATAGCCTTCTTCGGTTTCTAATTGCTCTACTAGCAGCTGGTTGGGCTGAGGCACAGCAGACCACTGCGCTTGTAGCTCCATTAACGGGCGAATCGTTTGCATTTCAAGGGTATCGGGCTGCTGATAGTTTGCCAATTTCTGCACAATGAGTTTTGCTAATTCTGATGAAAGTGGCATACGCGCACCGGTCCAACGAGGGACTTGTCCTTTTTTCTTTCTACTTGGCTTCACTCGGGCAGTCATATTTTTTAACTCTACGAGTTCTAAGTTGCGCCCGGCAAAAAAGAAGGTATCTCCTGTTTTCAATCGCGCGATGAAATACTCTTCTACGGTACCGATATATCCTCCTTTTACCAATCGAATATGTACTGTGGGCTCGCTCACGATAGTGCCCATTGAGAGCCGGTGGCGCAAGGCTACCTTTCTCGATTTCACTATAAAAAAATCTTCTTCTTCTTGTTCCACTTTTTTATATTCTTCGTACGCCGTTAGGCTATCTCCTCCGGTAGTGATAAACTGCAATGCCCACTGCCACTCTTCATTCGTAAGCGATTCGTACGCTTTGGTTTGCTTTACTTCATACAAAATTTCAGCAGCGCTAAACCCGTTGGATACTGCCAATGTAACCAGATACTGCACCAAAACATCCATCGGTTTGATTAAAAGTGGGCGGCGTTCAATCAGCTGTATTTCTTCTTGTTCTGCTACATGCACGGCGGCTTCTTGCAATGCAGCAGCTTCCACCAATTCAAGGGAATGCGTAGGCAAAAAGTAGATTTTGCTGGTGGCATCGGGACGGTGTCCACTACGCCCTGCACGTTGTAAGAAACGAGCGACACCTTTGGGGCTTCCTACTTGTATCACGGTTTCTACCGGATGGAAATCGACTCCTAAGTCGAGGGACGACGTACAAACAACGAGCTTTAATATGCCTTTATGAATCGCCTCTTCTACCCACTCGCGTACGTTGCGATCGAGTGAACCGTGGTGCATTGCCATTTGTCCGGCAAGCCAAGGCGCTACTTCCAGCAGTTTCTGGTACCAAAGCTCTGTCATAGCTCTAGTATTTGTAAATAACAAGGTGGTGGTGCTTTCTTGTAAAATAGGCAAAACCTTGTGGATGAGGCGTACTCCCAGATGCCCTGCCCAAGGGAACCGCTCTACAGAATCGGGCAAAATGGAGGCAATCTCTATTTTTTTCTTTTGTTTCGATCGAATAATGGTAGGTGCTTGTGTGGGTACTAATGCCTGGGCAGCTTCGGTAAGGTTCCCAATAGTAGCAGATACCCCCCATACCTTAAGCTGAGGACGCAAGCTTCGTAAACGCGAAAGTCCTAATTCTACTTGTATGCCTCTTTTTGTACCGAGTAACTCGTGCCACTCGTCTACAACTACGGTCTCGAGGCTGATAAACAACCGCTGATAGTGCTTTAAAGCAAGCATAAGATGTAAACTTTCAGGCGTAGTAATAAGGCACTCCGGCATGTTGCGCTGCTGCTTTTGGCGTTCCGAAGCCGATGTATCGCCGGTGCGTTTTGCCACCTGCCACGCTACATTCAGCGCAGCACAAGCCTCTTCCATAGCCCGATGGGTATCTTTCGTGAGTGCCCGGAGCGGGGTAATCCATAGTACCCGCAACCCGTTTTTCTGAGGTTTATGAAATGTATTGGGATGCTGCTCTATATATTCCATAAGGCATGGCAGCCATAAGGCAAGGGTTTTTCCACTACCTGTAGGGGCATTTAAC
>CAYMYI010000038.1:0-33315 GCA_964394585.1 uncultured Roseobacteraceae bacterium | reverse complement strand
ATAATCCCTAGCGTGGTTGCTAAAAACTCAAGTTCTTCGAGGTATTCTACCGCTTTTTCCTTCGATTGGAGCCTGCCGAATACCGAAACGAGCACTGCCTTCGTCTCTTTTTTTTCTGTTGTATGTTGGAATTCTTTCTTCAAAAAGAATAGTGTTTTAGTGAAAAATTTAAAGTGTGCAAAGGTAGTACAATTTGCCTGATTCTTTCCGCTGTTAAAGGCGTGTTAATGGGGCTGGTACGCTTAAACCTTTTGCAAAAATGAGGGTCTTAGTGCATATTTTACCTAAAATATTGAACGATGAAAACATGGTTTTTAGTGGGGGGTATGCTCTTGGGTAGCCTGAGCTTCACCCTAGCACAGCAAGAAGGCGGGGCACGCCGAAATTGGGACCCGGCTCAAATCGCCGAGCGCGAAAAGAAAATGGTATTGGATAGCCTTGGCGATTTAACTGCCGATCAAACCCAGCTGATTGAGTTTGTTTATGCACAATATGGAGAGTCGTTACAAACACTGATGGAGTCTCGAACCGAAGGAGGTGATCGGCAAGTAATGATGCAACAAGTGCTTTCCATTCGCCAAGAGAAAGACAAAAGCATGCAAGATATTTTAAATGAAGAGCAAATGCAGGCATATCGTCTTCTGATGAAGCAAATTCGCGAACGCCAACAAGAACGCCGCGAACGTCGTAAAAATAACCCCTCTGACGGCGGTAACTAGCCGCCATTGTATGAAGGTTTATATTCTACTACTCTCTATGCTCTTATGCGCATTTTTTGCCCAGGCACAATCAGCAAAAATTTCCGGAAGCATATATGGAGCCGACGACGCACAACCCCTGGTAGGGGCTACTGTGCAACTCATTAATGTAAAAGATACTACTCAACGCCGCATTCAAATTACCAGTGTAGAGGGCGCCTTTTTGTTTACCCTCACCGAACCGGCATTCTATACCTTACAAATTTCTTTTGTAGGGTACGAACCTATGAAAAAGTTTGTACGGGTAGGTACTACCGATGTGGAGATTGGCAAGCTATCGCTAACCCCCGATGCTAAAATGCTTGAAGCTGTAGAAGTGGAAGGCAAAACCCAAACGGCAGTGATAGAAGGCGATACCACTAGCTATAATGCCAACGCCTATAAAACTAATCCGGATGCTTCTACAGAAGATTTACTTCGGAAAATGCCCGGCATGGTCATCGATGGCTCAGGCGTACAGGCACAGGGTGAGCAGGTGCAACGCGTACTGATTGACGGGAGGGAATTCTTTAGTAATGATCCGGCAGCCGCTATCAAAAATTTGCCAGCAGAGGTAGTAGAGCGTATCGAAGTGTTTGATCAGCTAAGCGATCAGGCGCAATTCTCTGGATTTAACGATGGAAATACTACGAAAACCATCAACATTGTTACTAAACAAGAATTTCGAAATGGTACGTTCGGGCGGCTCTACGCAGGGGGAGGTACCGACGAACGCTATAGTGCCGGAGGCAACCTCAATTTTTTTAATGACAAACAGCGAATTAGCCTTGTGGGGCTTGCTAATAATGTGAATCAGCAAAACTTTGCCGCAGAAGACCTAACCGGCGTGGCAAGCACGGGAAACTCGCGCCGTGGCGGATTCCGAGGAGGGGGTAGAGGAAGAGGCAACCAAGCCGTCAATAATTTTTTAGTAGGGCAGCAAGATGGCATTTCTACTACCAATGCTTTTGGTGTAAACTATGTGGATAATTGGGGGGAAAAGATAGAAGTAACCGGTAGCTATTTTCTGAACCAAAGTAATAACGACCAAATACGATCGGTAAACCGCGAAACGCTTCTCACGAGCGACTCCAGCCAATACTACACAGAAAATAGCGTTTTAAACACTGTGAATTGGAACCACCGTTTCAATATGCGGCTTACCTACAACATCAATCGGAATAATTCAATCATCTTCACCCCTCAACTTAGCGCGCAAAACCTAGAAACCGAAGAAAATTTGTTGGGGAATACGACCCTGATGCGTATAGAAGAATTGAACCAAACGGCGAACGAATTTCGATCGGAAAGCCAGGCGATAAATTTTCGGAGTAACCTACTGTATCGCCATCGTTTTGCCAAACGCGGACGTACGGTTTCTTTGAACCTATCTACCCAATGGAGTAACACTACAGGCGACTCTGAACTTGCCGCCGAAAACGCCTATTTCAGCGATCAAGTGGCAAACGACACCCTGTTGCAATTTACCGAAAGCCAACGCTATAACCGCAGTATTGGCACTGATGTTACCTATTCAGAGCCACTCACCGAGCGGATGCAGATGCAGTTTTCGTATCGGAACTCCTTTTCTTGGAACGATGCCGACCAGAAAACATTCGATAGAACTTTGGGGGAAGTAGCACCTCTTGATACTGCTTTGAGCAACCAATTCGAAAATACATTTAACACCCATAGTTTGAATACTGGGCTTTCGTTTCGGGGCGAAAAACTCAGAGGTCGCATTGGAGTCGCTTATCAATATGCTGAGTTAGGGAGCGACCAAACCTTCCCGGTAGCCTTTCAAGGGAGCCGCTCGTTTCATAATCTGTTGCCTACCGCATTTTTGCGTTATACGTTTTCAAGAGAAAAAAACCTGCGCGTTATTTATCGAGTGCGTACCGATGAACCTTCCATCAGTCAGTTGCAAAACGTGATTAATAACTCGAATCCATTGAACCTGACTACCGGCAACCCCGATTTGCAGCAAGCCGTTAACCACCTCTTCATTACACGGTATTCGAGTACTAATGTAGAAAAGGGGACGAGCTTGTTCGGGTATATCTTTTTACAAACCGCTACCAATTACATAGCCACGGAAACTACCATTGCTGAAACTACGCAAGAACTGCAAGATGGCATTGTACTGAACCGAGGTTCTCAGCTCTCTCGTCCGGTGAATTTAGAAGGATATTGGAACGCACGAAGTTTGATAACTTATACAATCCCAAGCAAGCTGTTAAAATCGAATATTACTTTTTCATCAGGGGCGAATTTTTCACGCTTGCCCGGTGTAATTAATGGCGTAGAAAACAGAACGGATAATATTACGTTCAACCAAGGGCTTACGGTAGCTAGTAATATTAGCGAAAAGATAGATTTTAATATCTCGGGAAATGCGAGCTACACCCTTGTTGAAAATAGCTTGCAGCCAGAACTGAATGATAATTTCTTTTCGAATACTACGAGTTTGAATTTGAATTTAATTATTGGAAAAGGCTTTGTGATACGGCAGCAAGTTACCCATCAATTATTCCGAGGATTATCAGAAGAAATTAATCAGGATTTCATTCTTTGGAACATGAGCCTCGCTAAAAAATTCCTGAAAGATAACAGAGCAGAGCTATCGCTGAGTGTATTCGATTTACTGGAGCAAAACGTAAGTATTGGGCGGCAAGTAGCCGAAACGTATGTAGAAGATACCCGAACTAATAATTTGCAACAGTATTTCTTGCTCACGTTTACCTACAATTTGCGTCAGTTTGTGGTAAACGATGATTAACTCATTTCTTTACAGAAAAAAGTAAGCAAATCGCAAAGCAACTTGCCTACCCGTGTACTTAAAACCTTAGTCTTAATCTTTCACATAAAACGGAATGTTTGCATGTGCAGCATTATTTTGCCCGTCTTTTACATATACAAATAACCGATAAGCGCCTTCCTTTTCGGGGGCTTTTAACGTGATTTCAGCAAGGTTTGCGCCTTCGTTCAGCAAGCCTTCTAAAGAGGGCGGCTCCGGTTCGTAATCGCCGCCTTCGCCTACTTGCGTACTTTCAGGTTTTACTTCCCAGTAGTAGGCTAGGGAATCGCCGTCGGTATCAGTTGCTTTCACTCTTGCCGCATAGGTTTGCGAAGGGGAAAGGTATACATCGTTATTAGAGAACAATTCGTTGAGTTCAATATCCTCGATTTGAGGACAACGGTTTTCAGGCCATCGCTTATTCCAAATGTAATGCATCGTTTCTACCGATTCGGTTTCCTCTCCTGTTTCTAGGAAGATACCGTACCAAGTGGGAGTACGTTCTTGTCCCCATAGGAAAACATAAGAGCCAATGCATTGCTTATCGCGCTCAGTAGCAATCGCTTGCTGATAGCGCTCGTGGTACAAGCGGGCTTTCAGCGTAGAATTATTTTCTACAGGAGCACCCCAAGCGGTTTCTCGCACTTCCCAATGGCCGGTAGCCCCCCACTCGGTTACCATGTAAGGACCTTGCCAGCCAATTTCGCGAATGTAGAGCGGTAGGTTGGGGAGGTCAGCGTACATCTGAATGCTAAGTAAATCTAAATCGGGAGCTCGTTCTTGAATTTGACTTACTACTTCCGCATTGATTCCTGCGAGCGTTGTAGTGGTAGGGTGGTTCGGGTCTACTTCATGAATATATTCTGAAATTTGGTTGACGGCATTCCAAACCTTGGGGTTGTTAGCATTCAAGTTAAGTTCATTACCAATCGCCCAAATGAGCAGTGCAGGATGGTTTTTGATAGCATCTATTTCTTTTTGTATACGTTCGAATTGTTCTTGTACGGCAGCAGCATCGTTATAATCAAAGCCATGCCGCTCGCGTGCTACTTCAATGCCCATGGTTACATACAGCCCATGTTTCCAAGCCTCGTCGAGCACTTCCTGGGCGCTTTGTTTTCCATTATCAGTGCGCCACGTTCGGAACGAATTTGCACCGTGAGCCGCTAATTGGGCAATATCACCAAACTCTAAACCGGCGCCTTTAATCCAAAAAGGGTTTCCGTTTACATAGAGTTGGTAATTCCCTTCTGAGCTACGGATTTCTACTTTGGTAGCAGTTGGTTGGGTATCAGTTGGTTCATTAGGTTGCGTATTGCAGCTCCCTAGCATACATAACAATCCTACCCACATATAGAAATATCTCATGGTATATATGGTATTTAATATGAGAAAGAGAGCCAACTGTGTTGGTGTTTCAGTTGGCTCATAGGATTTAGTTGCGCTGATATACCTTAACGTAGTCTACTTCCATAGTCCCTTGCGAGAAACCTCCTTCAACATTGCCTCCAAAAGTGCCTCCCATCGCCACATTTAAAATAATGAAGAAGTCTTTATCGAAAGGCCATGTATCGGCATTTTTATTAGCAGGGTTGTACGAATAGTAGGGCGTACCGTCTACAAAGAAATCAATCTTTTCAGCCGACCACTCTACACTGTACACGTGGAAATCGGTAGTGGCTGTGGATACTGTAACCGAACCAGTATTTACGGTAGCGCCAAAACTTGAAGGCGAGTGCAGCGATCCGTGAATTCTTCCCAAATCTCTGCCTACATGCTCCATAATATCGATTTCGCCACAAGCCGGCCATATGTTCGTTTCAAAATCGGCGCCGAGCATCCAAATAGCAGGCCAGGTGCCTACACCTTCTGGGAGTTTGGCGCGCACTTCTACCTTTCCGTAGGTAAACTCGAACTTATCTTTCGTAAGGATTCGTGCCGAAGTAAACTGACTACCCGCGAAGGCTTCACGTTTAGCAGTGATTTTCAATAGGCCATCTTCTACTATCACATTATCGGTTCTGTCGGTGTAGTATTGCAATTCTTGATTTCCCCAGCCATCGGCACCAGTACCCAGGTCGTATCCCCAGTTGGCAGGGTTAGGAGCACCGGCTTGGTCGAAATTATCTTCCCATATTAACTCGAAAGAGCCACCATCGCCTGAAGGTGGTGCAGCATCGGTAGGTTCAAATGTTTGGTACCATGCCAAGCGGAACCCGTCAACATCTTGTACGGTACGAACGGTAAGGGTCTCCGAGGTGAGTTCTAAAATTTCGTAAGTACTAGAGTTTAAGAAATAGCTCATGAAGCCTGAACCGGTAAGTTCAAACCCTATGTTGGTTGAATTCGGTATTCCCGTAGTAGCTTCGAAGAAAGCCACAGTGCTCACTCCGGGTGAAGGGAAATCGAAACATTGGTCGGCTTGCGGGCGTGGGACTCCCAGAGCGTCGGCGGCTTCATCCACGTGGAAATAGGTAACCCCGTTGTTGTTCAGTTCCATAGTTACATTGCCATCGGGGCGTACGCTGAAAGTTAATTCGTCGGTATACAAACAGCCCTCGGCTTCTTTTTCGAAAGGAGCGGCTTGATACCAAATTGGGGCATCGCCTATGTTTCCATCGTCGTAAAACTCAGGGCCTACCCCTAAATGCCCGGGCACCGATTTTTTCCAAACCCATGTGCGGCTACTACCATTGGTGAGTGTACTGATAACTTCTGAAGGTGGTTGGAAATCGACTTGTACTTCAATTTCGATAGCGGCTGTGGTAGATTGCCCGCCAGCACCAAATGCGACTACGCGCACCAAGTATGCTCCTGAAGATCGATAATTGTACGTCAGACTACCATTAGCAGAAATGGTAGGGCGCTCGTTATCGGCAATTCCTAAGTAATAGTGGAAAGTCATCGCTTCGCTAGCAGAAGCGCGGAAGTTTACAACGCCGGAGCCATCATCGCTAACAGTAGCTTCTAACGATAGCCCTTGTGGTGTGGCAAGTTGCCCTAAATTAGGGATGTCTTCTTCGCAGCCACTCAAGCCTACGAGCATCCCAATGGCGAACAGGAGGTGTTTTATATATTTCATAAGATTGATATGCTTTTTTAGAAAATGATGAAAACAGGGGGAGAACTTCCCCCCTTACCATAATTAAATTATTGTAGTGTGATGTCGTCGAAGTAATACTCAGTATCATCGCCTGGGTTTCCAAAGTCGAAGAAAATCACCACGCGATCGTATGATTGGCTCGCATCAATTCCGCTAAAATCATAGGTGAGTTCTTCCCATGCATTAGCGGTAGTGGTGGCAACGTCAATTTCATAGGCGATATTCGGGTCAGCAGAGTTTTCCACTTTCAGCTTCACGATAGCTCCCACTTTCGGCGACCACGTTTTCACGGTAAAAGATTTGCGCGTGTTAAAATCCATCGGGCCATCGAGGGTTAAAAATGAGCCAGCCCACACTTCTGCACCGTTTGCTTTAAACAAACGCCCTACTTTGCTACTTGTATTGGCTCCGCTCGCGTCGGGATTATCAATTACTTCGGCAGTAGCATTACCAAAGTTAGTAAATGCATACGTGAGCGTTTCTGACTCAAAGCTAAGGGGTAAGCTAAGCGTTTCGGTGGCGGGTTCTTCGCTAATGCGGATGTCGTCGTAGAAATAGGCAGAGCCATCGCCTGGGTTTCCAAAGTCGAAGAAAGTAACCACCTTTTGGAAGCTCTGGCTTTGATCTATCCCGCTGAAATCGAACGCCAGTTCTTCCCATGCATTGGCTGTGGTTGTGGCTACATCTACTTCAAAAGCAATATTCGGATCGGTAGCGTTTTCTAGTTTAAGTTTTACAATAATTCCTGCTTTGGGCGACCACACCTTCATGCGGAACGTTGTGCCATCGGTAAAGCGGATAGGCTCAGGCAGCGTGAGGAAAGAACCTGCCCATACTTCAGAGCCATTATTTTTAAATAGTTGGCTCACTTTGTTAGAAGTATTAATGCCAGAGGGGTCGGGGTTGTTAATCACTTGGCTTTCTGCCCCGCCAAAGTTGGTGAAACTGTATTCAATCACATCGGACTCGAAACTGATTGGTAGCGAAAGCGTAGTAACTTCAGGGCCTTGGTTGGTCAGTTCAATATCATCAATAAAAAATTCGGAACCATCGCCATTTACACCGAAATCTACAAAAATAGCCATGCGTTGTAAGGCAAAGGCAGGGTCGGCTCCTCCAAAGTCAAACAGGAGCTCTTCCCACTCGTTTGTTTTGGTGGAAACCGCAGAAACTTCGTGGAACAAGTTAGCATCGGCTAAGTTTTCTACTTTCAGTAAAAACGTAACGCCTTCTTTGGGCGACCATAATTTCAAACGGAAATAACGGAACGATGCAAAGTCGATAGGCTGTGCTAGATCAATCGTTACGCCTCCCCACACTTCTGCACCGGGTTGCTTGATAAAACTCACTACTTTTGCTGAAGTATTGATACCGGAAGGATCGGGGTTGTCAACCACACCTGCGCCACCACCTCCAAATCCGTTGAATGTGAAGGTAAGATCGCCTTGCTCGAAGGTAAGCGGCAGGTTGATTAGATCTTGCACTTGCACTTCTTGTGTAGCTTCGGTTGTGGCTGCGCCGGCTCCTTTGGCTACTACTCGCACGGTATAAGTACCGCTCGCCGAGTAAACATAATTGGCTGTTTCTCCGGGCATAATCACTACGGGCGTTTCTCCCTCATTTTCGCCAAAGTACACTTCAAACAAGGTTGCACCCTCAGCACTAGGGGTAACGTTTACCGAACGGTTCGAAATGCTCACATCGATACTTAGATTTTCAGGAGGAGCAAACTGCACGGTAATTGGCTGGGTAGTTTCTGCTGTGGCACCGTCGGCTCCAATGGCAACAATGCGCATATTGAATTGCCCTTCGGGATAGGTATGCTGTGCAGTACCACCGGGCGTTACTTCGGTAGGGGCAGCGTTTGGGTCGTCGCCAAAGTAAATTTGAAAAGAAGCCGCACCAGTTGCGGTAGGGGCAACAGTTACCAGCCCACTGTTATCGTTGGCAATATCAATCACAGCGCCTACATCGGTAGGAGCACTCACTTGTAGTGCTGTAAACTCGTCGTTATCGTCGCAAGCTGTAGTTAGTAAAAAAATAGCTGAGCTTACGTACAAAATATATTTATGGAAGTATTTCATAAGGATGTTTATTTATAATTAATAGCCAGGGTTTTGTGCCCAAATATTTCCTGCAAGTTCGATTTCGATGAGCGGGATTGGGAAGAGTTCATGCTTTCCGGGCACGAAGTTGTCGATTGCATCGGCTGCTTTGCCGGTGCGTACCAAGTCGAAGAAGCGGTGCCCTTCCCCGGCAAGTTCAATCCGTCGCTCGTGATAAATCGCTTCGAGTAAATCGTTACCTCCTGAGTTAATTGGGGCGAGTCCGGCACGGTTACGCACTTGGTTCAAATAGGTTTGAGCTTTTGCATCGTTTCCGGTTTCGGCGAAGGCTTCTGCAGCCATGAGCAACACATCGGCATAGCGGATTGCACGATAGTTTTTAGCGTTGGTCAATCGAGTATCCCCTATGTACTGTTCGCCCTGGCGTGCTATGTACTTATGGTTGTAGTAACCTGTATGCTCATATCCTTCTATGTAGCTAATTTCCGTGTTTTGCGTGGCGATAAATGCTTCGATATCGAAAATGGTAGCCGCAAAACGGCGGTCGCCTGCTTCAAAATCGTCTACTAAATTTTGCGTAGGTACGTTAAAGCTGAACCCATCGGCATATACTGGCCCATTGTAGCCACGGATTCCGTTGAAGCCTACGGCAATATTACCTTCGCTACATTGGAAACAATCGAAGCTAGCCCCTTGGTCGCCAGTGTACTGTACTTCAAAGACCGATTCTATGTTGTTTTCCCCTTGATCTAGAAATAGCACATCGTAATTATCAAAAAGGGCATAGTTTCCTGAGTTGATCACTAACTCGAAGGTTTGCCCTGCTTCGCTAAATTTATTTTGGTAGAGGTATGCTTTCCCTAACAACGCTTGAGCCGCTCCGCGAGTAGCACGCCCTGCTTGGGCTTGAGTAGGGGGCAGGTTTTCTGCAGCAAATTGTAAGTCTTGTTCAATTTGAGCAAAAACTTGTGCTTTCGGTACACGCGGATAGTCTGTTTCTTGCCCAAACTGTACGCGTTGGTCAATCGGCATGGGCACATCGCCAAAGAATTTCACTAACTCGAAGTAGTAATAGGCGCGCAAAAAGGCGGTTTCGCCTAGTACTTGGGCTTTCCCATCAAAATCGAGGTTATCCTGAAATTCGAAAATATAGTTGGTACGGTACACGCCTGCATACATCCAAATCCAAATATTGCGGAGTTGGTCGTTTACCACCGTGTGGGTCATGTCGTCAATTTCTTGGAAAGCGGGAACATCGTTTGCATTTTCGCCGCCACAAAGTGTGTTATCAGAAGCAATCTCACCGATCATACTATTCAGATAGGTGGTTTGTAACAAATCGTAAGCACCTATCAATGCCATTTGGTAATCTTCTTCTGTATTGAAGAAATTGTCAGAATTGATTTGGTTGAGCGGTGCTACATCTACAAAATCATCAGTGGCACAGGAAACCAAGAAGCCTGTGAGCAACAAGGGTAGTCCTATTTTCTTTATCATTTTCATATTCATAGAGTTTTTAGAAAGAAGCATTTAAACCAAGGAGATACGTGCGAGGCTGAGGGTAATAGCCAATATCGATGCCTGCGCCAAGCGGGTCGCCAGAAGAGATGTTCGGGTCGTATCCGCGGTATTGTGTGAATGTGTAAAGGTTATTGATGGATGCGTACACACGGAAGCGCGATAGTCGCAATTTGGAGGCAGCACTTTCTGGTAAAGTGTACCCGACCTGAACGTTCTTAATCCGTGCGTATGATCCGTCTTCTACCCAAAAATCAGAGAAGAGATCGTTATCGTTTGCCCCGATGGAAACACGAGGGAAATCGTTTGAGGTCCCTTCGCCATACCAGCGGTTCAGGTAGTAACCGTTGCGGTTGGTAAGGGGTAAGTTACGTTCATAATTTCGGATGATGTCGTGCCCAAGTTGTGCGTCGGTAAACATCGAAAAATCAAAGGATTTATAGCGAGCATTCAGGCTAATACCCATAATCATATCGGGGATAGGATTGCCAATTCTGGTGCGGTCGTTTACATCGATTACGCCATTGCCATCCAAGTCTCTATAGCGTAGGTCGCCTGGTTGTGCGTTGCCTGCCTGTGCACTTTGTTCTACTTCAGCTACAGTTTGGAATATTCCATCGGTTTGTAGCCCATAGAAATAACCAATAGGCTGCCCTACTTCCCAACGAGTAGGAGGGAGCTGCCCAATCCCAAAGAATCCTCCTTGAATAAATGCCACACCATCGTTCAATTCGATGGTTTCGTTGGTGATTGACGTAAAGTTATAGCCTATGCTGAAATCGAAGTCTTCTGAAACAGTTTGGTTGTAATTGACCATAAATTCAAACCCTGAGTTTCGGATTGAACCCGCATTGGCAATAGGCGCACCTGAGCCAGGGGCAGCTACACCGGTTAGTCCGGAGGCGGGAACTGCTAACAATAAATCTTCGCTTGTTTTAATGAAGTAGTCGGCGGTAACAGAAAAACGACCTCCTAAAAGTTCTAAATCAAGACCCATATTAAACTGTTTGTTTTGCTCCCACTGAATTTCGGGGTTTGCCAAAGCGCCAAGGGCAAGTCCTCTGGTAAGGGTGTTGCCATCGAATACATACTCTGCTTCGCCGGTAAGGGTAGAAAGGAAGCGGAAATCGCCGATTTGATCGTTACCGGTAATGCCGTAGCTAGCTCTCAATTTAGCAAAGTCTACGATGCTGCTGCTCGGGAAAAAACTTTCTTCGGAAAGCACCCAGCCGGCAGAAACAGCAGGGAAATATCCAAACTTATTACCCGGGCCAAATCGGCTTGTGCCGTCGCGGCGTACAATCACTGAGAAAAGGTACTTATTTTGATAATTGTACTCCACTCTACCGAAGTACGAAAGTAACCGAAAATCGTACTGGTACGAGCCTGCACCTCCATCTCTGATTTCATTGGCTTGCGAAAGGTCAGCAAATTCTACATTGTTATTCGGAATACCATATCCAAAACCACTTAAATTCTCGCCTCTATCTTTAAAAATAGAAGAACCGAGTGTTACTTTGAACTGGTGGTCATCGTTAAGGTCAAACTCATAACGCAAGAAACTATCCCAAGCTAAGTTGAAGAAAATAGTCTGCGATTCGCCCACGGCACTTTCCACATTATTAAATACTTTGCCGGCACCATAGTAGGCTTCGGGGCTAAAAAAGCGATTGCGAACGTGCGAAAAGTTATAGCCTAAGTTAGTTTCAGCAGTTAGCCCTTCGATAATTTCATAACGTAAACCAAACTTTCCGTTTACACGATTTACCCACGTATCGTTGTGAGTGTTTTCAATTTGGGCAAGAGGGTTTATTACCTCGCTCCCAAGTCCATCAGCTAAGGTAAAACTGCCATCGGGTTGTCGGGGAGTGTAATTAGGCGCCATGTTCAAAGCATTGAACAACACAGAACCCAGTACGTTTTCGAGTAATGTTTTTCGATGAGAATTTGTGTAGTTGATGACTGTTTCAAAGTTCAGGTTTTTAAAGATCTCTGTATTTGTGTTGATATTAACAGCCAGGCGATCGAAACTCGATTTGTCTTTCCCAACAATGCCTTCTTGGTTAAAGTAGCCTAAACCAAACGAATAAGTCGATTTTTCGCCGCCGCCTTTAGCATTAAAGTTATAATTCTGAATAGGGGCAGTGGAAAATACTTCCTCTTGCCAATCGGTACCTTCGCCTAAGCTACCAAGATTTGGAAACGGGGGAGTGCTGCCTCCATTGGCATATGCTTCGTTCACAATAGCACCGTATTCAGTAGCATTTAGCACGGGTAATTTCCGCATTGTTTCCTGAACACCATAATACATATCAAGATTGATTACTGGCTTTGTGTTCAACCGCCCGGTTTTAGTGGTAATCAGCACCACTCCATTAGCAGCCTGCACTCCGTAAATACTAGCAGAGGCATCTTTCAGAATATTGACACTCTCAATATTATTAGGGTTAAGCGAACTCAAATCTTCGTAACGTACCCCATCTACTAAAATGAGGGGGTTATTATTACCATTAGTAGAAATACCGCGAATCCGTACGTTGAACCCTCCACCGGGGGATCCTGATTGTGAAGATATCTGAACACCGGGGGTTTGACCTTGTAAGGCTTGTTCCACACGAGTGGGATTGAGGGCTTCAATCGCTTCCGATTTCACTACCGATACTGCACCGGTAAGCTCTTTTTCTGTGGTAGTTCCATAGCCAATTACTACTACTTCTTCAAGTTGTGCTATATCGACTTCCATAGCAACATTGAGCGTAGATTGATTCCCCACTACTATCTCTTTAGTAATATATCCTATAAAGGAAAAAACGAGTGTTGCATTGGCATCAGAAACTTGCAAAGTATAGTTTCCATCAAAGTCGGTTGTGGTTCCGGTAGTCGTTCCTTTAACAAGAATGGTAACGCCCGGCAATGGACCGCTACCATCCGATGAGGTAACCTGCCCGGTGACTGTCCTGCTTTGTGCCGAGGCACTCCAGCAAAATACAACCAGAAAAATTCCGGTTAATACGCCTTTCATTTTCATACATACATGAATTTAGTTAGTCAATCAAATTTTTCTAATTACCTCTTTATCTATCCAAGATGCAAGAAATCGGCTGCTACAATACCTCATCAGCTTTGCAAACTAACTACAACAATATTACTTCATTTCCATTATGAGATTTTCGGTTAAATCAATTATAAGACCCTGATTGCTATATTTTATGTAAATTGAGCTTATACAACACTACATCAAACCATGCTTACTTACCTAATCACTAAACCTACAATCTTCAGGATACGATTTGCAACAATAATCCTACTTTGTTCGGAAATGCCACTAGGGTGTTTTCCCAAAAATGGCGCATATGCCCAAACGATTTACCAAGGTTTGCCCATCATTACCAATTTTACCACTGAGGAATATAAAGGAGGAATTCAAAATTGGGACTTTACGCAAGGTGAGCGGGATTTATTATTTGTAGCTAACAACTTTGGCGTATTAGTGTATGATGGCGAGCAGTGGTCAACCTTAGCTGTTACAGATGCTACACGAATTCTATCTGTAGCCAATGGAGCTAATGGAACTATTTACATTGGAGGGCAAGGCGATTTTGGTTGTTTTCGGGCGAATAAACGAGGCACACTTCAATATACTTCCTTTAAAAAGTTGCTTCCCGAGCGTTACCAAAATTTCAATGAAGTATGGGAGATTTTTACACTGGGAGAAGCAATCTATTTTTTTACCTTCAAATACATCTTTAAGTATGAGAAAGGGGAAATAGAAGTGATAGACCCCGAAACACCGTTGGGATTTAGTTTTAAAGTACGTAACCAGTTATTTACCTATGTGCCCAGTAAGGGTCTTATGCAATTAGAAGGGGGGCAACTGAATGCGATTCGCAAGGGAAGCATAATGAAAGGAAAAGAGCTAAGAGGTATGGTTCCTTATGATATGACCCAAACGCTATTAGCAACGCGAAAAGATGGACTGTACTTAATGGCTAATGGGACTGTAGAGGAATGGGAGGTTCCTATCAATTCATGGTTGAAGGAAGCGCAAATCAATACGTTACGCCTACTTTCCTCAAATCTGTATGCGATTGGAACGCAAAACGGTGGGCTGATTATTGTAAATGCTGAAGGAAAAGTAATCCACGCTTTATCCAAAGAACGAGGGCTGGTGAGTAGCACCATCTTATCGCTGTACGAAGACCGCTTGGGCAACTTATGGGCAGGCCTTAACAACGGTATTGCCTTTATCGAGTTAGGCAAACCGTTTACCCTAATCAATGATAATATGAATTTGCCCGGCACGGGATATGCCGCTTTCCAAACAGGTAGCAGCCTTTTTTTAGGGACTAATAACGGTGTTTTTACGTTTGAAGTCGGAAAAGAACAACGTACACTTTACACTACTTTCGAAAAAGTACCTTATTCTGAGGGGCAAACATATTCTATTCAAAAGTACGAGGGTACGTTGTTGTTAGGGCATCATCAGGGAGGGTTTGAAATTAAAAACGGCAAAGCTGAACGCATTGAAAGTCTTCCTCAAGGGATATGGAAATTTGAAGCTATTCCCGGAAGTACAGAAAAACTAATCGCAGGGGCTTACGATGGTATCTATTTACTAGAGCGTAAGGATAACCGCTGGGTAGTGCTCAAAAAATACGAAGGGTTTGAAGAATCGTCGCGAAAGTTTGAGTGGGCCGATAGCACTACTTTATGGATGACACACGGCTACAAAGGTGTGTACAAGCTGACTTTTTCATCCGACTACATGCAACTTGCCAATGTTCGTTTCTATGGAATGGAGGCGGGGTTTCCTTCTAACCTCTTGATAAATGTTTTCAGGGTTGAGAACCGACTCGTGTTTGCAGCAGAACGCGATTTTTTTGAATACGACACAACGCTCGATCGGTTTGTGATGGATACGGTTCTATCTGCCTATTTTCAAGGCAAGCATGTGAGAGAACTGAAAGAAGACATTCAGGGGAATTTGTATTTTATTGCCGATGATGAAATTGGCATGTTGAGAAAAACCAGTGCTTTTGCTTACGAAAAGATTACCAACTCTTTCCAAAAAGTAGGTCGATACATAAGCGACGACTTAGAGAATATCACTGTAGTCGATGCAGAAAATGTGTTTATCAATGCCAAAGAAGGATTCATTCATTACAATCCTAGTCAACCGGTAGTGCGCTCCGCCGATTTTTCCACCGTTCTCCGAAGCGTTACTTGGGGCGATTCTACATTGTTTGGAGGGTACCACCCGGTTGAAGAAGCATCGGGGAAATCTAATAAGCGTCCTGCACTGCCTTATAGCAAACAATCGGTGCGTATTCGGTATGCCTGTACTTACTTCGAAGGCGATACGCCTAGCGAATATCAGTATTGGCTCGATGGCTTCGATGCTTCCTGGTCAGAGTGGTCAACGATTCCCGAAAAAGAGTATACCAACCTGCCGCCCGGAGAGTACACTTTTCAGGTTCGCAGTCGGAATAGTTCCGGAGCAGTAAGTGCTCCGGCAGCGTATCTTTTTAAGGTAATGCCGCCTTGGTATCAGACTACGCTCGCTTATGCCGTGTACCTAACGATAGGTTTACTGGCAGTTAGTGTTGGCATTTGGTCGATCGATCGTAAATATAAAAAGCAACAGCGTAATTTGATGGAAACTACGCAAAAAGCGATTGAAGAGCGTGAAACGCAACTGCAAGAGGTTACCGAGCAATCGGAAAAAGAAATCTCTAAACTCAGGAATGAGCAATTAAAATCAGAATTGCGGCATAAAAATCAAGAGTTGGCTTCGGCAACTATGCATCTGATTACTAAGAATGAGTTTATGAATTTTTTGAAATTAGAAATTAGCCATTTAATGAAAGAAGAAGACCCTAAAGCCATGGAAAAAGGGCTCAGGCGCTTGGTGAAAACCATCGAAAAGAATATTGCCGAAGACGAGGCATGGAATCAGTTCGAAATCCATTTCGACCAAGTACATGGCGATTTTATCAAAAAGCTGCGTGAGCAATTTCCTGCTTTGACCCCCCAAGAAGTGAAAATTTCGGCATTTTTGCGCATGAACATGACCTCGAAAGAAATTGCTCAGTTACTCAATATTTCGGTTCGAGGGGTAGAGGTAAGCCGTTACCGACTTCGGAAAAAACTGCCTATCGAAACCCAAGAAAACTTAGTAGACTTTATGATGAAAGTAGAATGAGAAAGAAAACAAAACCCCTTTCGTAAAACGCGAAGGGGTTTATTATTTTATGGTATCCAAGGGATATCGGAAAAATCGGGTTTTCGTTTTTCTAAGAAGGCATTTCGCCCTTCTTTGGCTTCGTCGGTCATGTAGGCAAGGCGGGTAGCTTCGCCAGCAAAAACTTGTTGCCCAACCATGCCATCATCGGTGAGGTTAAAAGCAAACTTGAGCATTTTAATGGAAGTTGGTGATTTTTGCAGGATTTCCTGCGCCCATTGGTAGGCAGTTGCTTCTAGCGCTTCGTGCGGTACCACAGCGTTTACCATACCCATTTCATAGGCTTCTTGTGCCGAGTAATTTCTACCTAAGAAAAATATTTCGCGAGCGCGCTTTTGTCCCACCATTTTAGCAAGATACGCCGAACCATAGCCGCCATCGAAGCTGGTTACATCGGCATCGGTCTGTTTGAATATGGCATGTTCTTTACTCGCCAGCGTGAGGTCGCACACAACATGCAGACTATGCCCACCACCTACAGCCCATCCGGGTACAACGGCAATTACCACTTTGGGCATAAAACGAATAAGCCGTTGCACTTCTAAAATATTCAAACGCGGCATACCGTCGTCGTCCACATATCCTTGGTGGCCTCGGGCGCGTTGGTCGCCACCTGAGCAAAATGCGTAGCCACCATCTTTCGGGGAAGGCCCTTCTCCAGAAAGTAGCACTACCCCTATGTTAGTGTCTTCTCGAGCATCTAAGAATGCTTCATACAGTTCGGTAACAGTTTTTGGGCGAAAGGCATTGCGCACTTCAGGGCGGTTAAAGGCAATGCGTGCTACCTTCCCCGATTTCTTGTAGGTGATGTCTTCGTAGTCTTTTACGGTTGTCCAGTTCATGGTTATTTTATTTAGGTATCATGTTACACAAAGAAAAAATTAGAGGAATGTGTTTTCGTAATATTCATTTATTAAAGCGGAAATTAAAATTACTAAAACTGATGCGAGCGATGCGTAAAAAACGCCATGAATACACGTATTCATGGCGTTTGTAAAATGTGGTATTGGTGCTTGTTATGCATAACTCTGAAGCATGATAGGCATAATTAGCATAATTAAATCTTCGTCTTGTCCGTTTTCTTCAGGTACAATTAAGCCGGCTCGGTTAGGTTGCGATAGCTGCAACACTATTTTTTCCGAAGGGAGATTGTTGAGGATTTCGATAAGAAAACGCGCATTGAAACCAATTTCGATGTCTTCGCCATCATGGTCGCAGAAAAGTCGTTCGCTTGCCTCGTTTGAAAAATCGAGATCTTCTGCCGTGATGCGTAGTTCGTTGCCTGTAATGCGGAAACGAACTTGGTTGGTAGAGCGGTTGGCATAGATAGCCGAGCGCTTTAAGCAACCAATGAGTTCTTTTCGGTCAATGGTAACGAGGTTATCGTTGTTCAACGGAATCACGTTTTGGTATTCCGGGAAACGTTCATCGATTAACCGGCAAATCAGTTCAGTATCGGCAAACGAGAACACAGCATTGGAAGTGTTGAACTCTAGTTTCACTATTTCGTGCGAGGAAGGCAGGGCATTTTTGAGTAAACTCAGCGCTTTACGGTCGATAATCATCGAAGCATCGTACGAGGGAGTAAGGTCTTCTCGCTTATAACGGATAAGACGGTGGCTATCGGATGCCACAAAATTGGTGTGTTTTTCGGTGAACTCGAAGTAAACACCGTTCATGGCAGGCTTCATTTCGTCGGTACTAGTTGCAAAGAGTGTGTACCCAATCGCTGCGCTGAGCACATCGGAGGGGATTTCTAGCGCGTCGGTTCTTCCCAGTTCTGGCACACGCGGAAAGTCTGCAGCATTTTCGCCTGCGAGTTTGTACTTGCCATTATCCGAACTGATTTCTATGGTATACGACTTGAAATCGATATTAAACGTAACAGGTTGTTCGGGAAGGTTCTTGAGGGTATCGAGGAGCATCCGAGCCGGAATGGCGATGCTGCCATCTTCATCGGCTTCTACTTGCAGGCGCGAAATCATCGAAGTTTTCAAATCGGACGCAGTAACGTGTAACTTTCCATCGCTGATTTCAAACAAGAAATTATCGAGAATAGGAACGATTGGATTGGTGGGTACTACACCGATTAGGGCGTTTAGATGCTTGAGTAAAACGCTGGTGGAAACGATGAATTTCATAGTATGTAACGGTTAGGCTTTAAAATGGATAGGGGGCAGGTATGCCATGCATACATATCAACTTTTTAAAGTATTAAAAATAGGGAAATTTTGTAAGATTTGAACTGATTTTTTAGTCTCCCATGCAGATTGCTACGCAAAACCTAGCTTATTTCGTACGCGTTGGAGCACCTGGCTTGCAATAGCATTTGCCTTTTCTTCTCCGCGTTGTAACTGCTTCTCCAATTCGGGTAGGTTCTCCATATAATAGGCAAATTTTCGGCGCTCTTCGCTGTACTTTTCTAAGATCAGCCCGAGCAGTTCTTTTTTAGCATGCCCGTACCCAAAGTTTCCTGCTAAGTATTTCTCGCGAAGTGCTTGGGTATTTTCCGGTGTAGCTAGTAGCTTGTATAAACTGAATACGTGGCAGGTATCGGGGTTTTTAGGTTCTTCGAGCGGGGTACTATCGGTAACAATGCTCATCACTTGTTTTTTAAGTTGTTTTTCCGGGATGAAAACATCTATTGTGTTTTTGTACGATTTACTCATCTTTTGTCCATCGGTTCCAGGGATAGTCATCACGTTTTCGTTAATAATTGCTTCGGGAATGATAAAGGTCTCTCCGTACTGAGTATTAAAGGAATTGGCAATATCGCGGCACATTTCCAAATGTTGTTTTTGGTCTTTCCCGACGGGCACTAGGTCGGCATCGTACAAAATGATATCGCCAGTCATCAGCACGGGGTAGGTAAACAATCCAGCATTCACATCGGAGAGGCGATCTGCCTTATCTTTAAACGAATGCGCGTTGGCTAACATGGGGTAGGGAGTAAAGCAGTTTAAGTACCAAGTGAGCTCGCACACCTGCGTTACTTGCGATTGCCGATAAAATGTATTTCGCTCCGTATCGAACCCACAGGCAAGCCAAGCGGCTGCTACAGCATAGGTGTTTTGTTTGCGTTCTTCTGCATCTTTAATCGTAGTAAGCGAGTGTAAATCGGCAATAAAGAAGAAGGCATCGTTTTCAGGTTTTTCCGACATTTCGATGGCGGGCAAAATGGCTCCTAGTAAATTCCCCAAATGCGGGCGTCCTGAACTTTGAATACCGGTAAGAACTCGTGCCATATGTATCGTAAAATTGTTGAGTTAAACTAAGAAAGCTGCAATATTACAAAACAACACTTTCTTACTGCGGTATCTTTTGCGTTCCCCCTTTATAGCCTGTAATTATGCAAATAATATTAAATTGCTCTATACAGGATTCACTAAGTTTGTAGTTACTCCTTTAAAGCATTATCGCAATAGCCGAATAGTTCCTCCTTTTTCATTTATCCATGCGATAGCCTTAACTAATTGGTATTGGAACCGAACGCACAAAAATCGAATTATTTAACTCCTCGCAAATTACGCTGGTTGCTCATCGGCATAGTAAGTAATGTTGTGCGCTTATTTTTGGTGCCGAGCATGGGCGCTTTTATGCTGCTGCAATATCCAACCGTACAAACCTACTTAGCGCAACAACTTACGCAGTATCTTTCGGGTAAAACTTCCTTTTCAATTTCTATTGAAGAAGTAGATATCGATTGGTGGGATGTGATTACCCTACACGAGGTGCGAATTACCGACCCCAACGGACGTGATTTGGCAGTGGCTCCATATATCGAAATCGACTATCAGCTCAATACGTTGTACGATAGTACTAAAATTTCTCTTGATCAAATTCTGCTAAATGGCACGCACATAGGATTGTATAAAGGAGAGGAACTTAACCTAGATTGGTTCGTGCGCTCAATTAACGAAGGCTTCGGGCAAAAGGGCAACCGCAGCAAACAGGGGCAATCGCGCCCTTTAGTCTTTGAAGTAAATCGGGTGGTTTTAGAGAACGTATCGCTTACTTACGAGGTGGCAGGGAAACCCTACGAGCCGGAGGATACATTCGACCCTAATCACCTTGAAATTGTACGATTAGATGGCATGGCAAGTAACTTCCGGATTATTGCCGATACCGTTTCTTGCGAAGTGAAAACCCTGCAATGCCACGAAGCCTCTTCGGGGCTGATGCTATCACAGTTCAGAACCAATTTTCAGTACGATCGCCATGCTATCCAATTGCAAAACCTATATGCCTCCATTGGCGAAAGTGTACTGACCGATTCCCTCGTTTTTTCGTACGAAACCCCAGCCGACTTAAGCGATTTCATCGAAAAAGTTACAATTTCTGCAAACTTGAAAGAATCGCATATTGCTATGAGCGATTTGGCAAAACTTGCGCCTAGTTTACAGGCTTTCCAAGATGAATTTCACATTTCAGGAAAGCTCGAAGGAACCGTTGCCGACTTTGCCATCAGCAATCTATCCCTCGATTTTGGCGAAGAAACCAAAGCGCAGGGCAAAGTAGCTTTTCGAGGTCTGCCCGATTTAGAAGAAACCTACATGGCTTTCGACTTCGAAAACTCAACCCTCCACCTACCCGATTTACAGCAATACCTGCCTGAGTTTGCCTACCAAATTGTGCGAAAGTTCGGAAAGGTTTCTTTTGATGCCGCCTTCGAAGGGTTTCTGCACGATTTTACCACCCGCGGAGCGCTCCAAACGGATATTGGGTTTTTGGAAACAGACATTAATATCAAACCCCCTCAAAATTATTACAGGGGCACTTTGCGCACAGCAGATTTTGATCTAGGAGCGCTTGCCGAAATGCCCGAAGTGCTCCAAACCATTACTATGCAAGGAGAGGTAGAAGGGACAGGTTTCTTGTTAGAAACTGCCGATTTAGTACTCGATGCCTCCATCGAAAAGCTAGGTGTCCTCGGCTACCAATACACCAATATCGTAATTGATAGTACCCACTTGCGTAAACGCCTTTTTGAAGGGGAAATGAAAGTGAACGACCCCAACCTTACACTAACCGTACAAGGGGATATCAACTTTCAAGATAGTACCTTTAACTTCACCTCTCAGATTGATACTGCTCGAACCTATGCGCTCAACCTCTTGCCAACGCAGTTAGATTTTAGCACTACTTTAAAAGCAAACTTCAAGGGGCTAACCCCTCAAGATATTGAGGGAGTACTCGAAATCGAAAATCAGCGTTTAGAGCACCAAGGCAAAGCATTTGAGCTCGATAGCCTCTTTATTTCCACAGGGTTTACTAATGAAGGTGCACAGCGTTTCCTAAACATTGACTCTGAACTGCTGACCGCTGAAGCATATGGCAATTTTGAAGTTGACAAACTCACATTTGACGCACTACAATTGCTGCAAGAGTATCAGCTCGATTTCATCGATAACGATTCCACAACTCAAGCCTATTACCAAAGTGAGAGCCGGACCCGACTTCTTCCACAAGATATTCGCTTCTCTGCTGAAATAAATGAAATCAATAAGCTGCTTTATCTATTTACAGACGATTTCTACATTTCTGATAACACCCAAATAGAAGGGTTATTTATTGGAGGAGAGGTGTCAACCTTTAACTTTTCTATCGTAGCCGATACGCTGCGCTATACCAACGACTACGAGCTAACCGATGTGATTGTCCAACTTGACGCAGAAAAGTACTACGATAGTACCTATTTTACAGCTTCTGCCGATATTCTTTCTGCTCAACAAAAACTCGGCACAATACGCACCGAAGAAATTTCCATCAATGTGCGCAAAGAACTTAAAGATTATTGGCTCGATAGCAAAGTAGCCCATGCCGATTCCGACGATTTCCTCCATTTTGCAGGCAAGTTTAACGTAACCCCCGAAGGATATCAGCTTAACTTGAAAGAAACCGACTTCCTCATTTTAAACGAAGATTGGCGAAGCAGCGGCACTAATGTCATCGTATATGCCGATTCTGCCCTTCTTTTTCGCGACGTCAAGTTTTTTAGTGGCGAGCAGTCCATCCACGTACGCGGTGTACTTTCCGAAAATCCCAACGAACAGCTTGAAGTCGACATCACCAATTTTGATATGGGCTTCATCAGCAATTATATAGAAGGCGATGTACAGGGCATTGCTCACCTCGATTTTTTTGTGAAAGACCCTTACGGAGAACGTATTCTCGATTTCAATTTTATTATGGATAGCTTATCGCTGTATAACTTCCCTTTAGGAGATTTAAAAGCTACGGGCGAGTGGTCGCAAGAAAACGAATCGTTAGAACTCGATGCATTCTTGCTCAACAACACTAAGAAAATCATCGAAATTGAAGGGAGCTATCAACCTACCGATAGCCTCCAATCCATCGATATGCTGTTATCGCTGAACGGTGCCGACTTGGCAATGGCGCAGCCGTTTATAGAAGATAATGTTTCAAACCTACGAGGGAAACTCATAGGTGAAATTCGAATTAACGGAACTCCACAAAAACCGATTCTACGTGGGTTTTCATTTATTGAAGACGGAGTTTTTACTCTTAATTACCTGAATACCACTTATACATTCGACGATCAAGTCTACTTTAGCAATGGGAAAATAGAAGTACGCGATTTTGAATTGATAGATCCCTACAATCAGTTTGCCTATCTGAATGGAGGAGTTTTTTATAACTCACTTAACGAAATTACACTCGGCTTAAAAGGCCGTATGCAACAGTTTTTAGTTCTGAATACTCAAGAAACTGATAACGAACTTTTCTACGGGCAAGCTTATGCAACCGGTGAGTTTGCTATCGAAGGATCTATGGAGCAATTACTATTGAGTGTAAATGCAAAGTCAGCTCCGAATACTCGTATCGCCATCCCTATTTTAGAAGGCGAGTCCGTAGAAAATCAGCACTTTATCACTTATTTAGAAAATGAAGCTGATACAATAAAAGTAACTGATAACGAGGAGGTTGATATAAGTAACCTTCGGCTTGAGTTCAACATAGAAATCACTCCGGATGCATACTGCGAAATCATTTTCGACAAAAAAACCGGCGACATCATTCGCGGAACGGGGCAAGGCAAAGTCAAAATGATTATGGACACCAAAGGAGAGTTTAGCATGTTTGGCGATGTGGAAATCATGAAAGGAGCCTACAATTTTACCATGCTCAACGTAATCGATAAAAAGTTTGGAGTGTTACCCAATTCGCGCATTTCGTGGTCAGGAGACCCCTACGGTGCAGAACTCGACGTAACAGCCACCTACACCCAAACCGCTTCGTTAGCACCCATCATCCAGGCGGATAGCAGTTTGCTAAACCGACCCGAAATTCGTCGTCGCTATCCCGTAGATGTACTGCTAGGGATGAAAGGCAATTTGCTACAGCCCAGCGTAAGTTTCGATATCGATATTCGCGATTACCCCGCAACACTACTCGTAAATGGTGTGCCGCTATCGCTCGAGGGGTACGTAGCTGGATTCGAGCAGCGGATTCAAACCGACGAGCAAGAGCTAAATCGCCAAGTTTTTAGCCTCATCATCTTAAAAAAACTATCACCCGAAGAAACCTTTAGTGGTATTAGCCAATCGGCAGGAGGGAGTGTAAGCGAATTGCTAACCAATCAGTTGAGTTATTGGGTATCACAAGTGGATGAAAACTTAGAAATCGATTTGGATCTCGATGGACTGAATGCCGATGCACTTAACACATTTCAATTACGCCTTTCATATAGTTTTATGGATGGAAGGTTGCGCATCACGCGCGATGGTGCTTTCACTAATGTGAAAAATGAAACGAATGTGTCGAGCTTATTTGGCGATTGGACCATCGAGTATTTATTAAAACCCGATGGCGATTTACGTGCTAAAATGTACCACAAACATAACTCACATGCTTTTAACACAGGGCTTGAGAATAGTTCTACAGCTGGTGTAAGTGTATTGCATACTAAGAGTTTTAATTCATTTGCCGACCTGTTTCGTTTCTCACGGAAAAAACGAAAAAAAAAGCATAAAAAGCAAAACGGAAACGAATGAGCCACGTAGGAATGAAGTAATGCCTTTACACAATCATACTTTTTAGAATTAATCCTACTTTTACATTAGGAGAAATTATAAAAAAAGTTATCTTGCTAGAGTAATGTACCCTATTTGTTTAAGTAATACATTCGCAAACAAATTGTTATACTCCTCAATCAGAAACCTATGAAAAGAATTGTTGGACTTTTGAATTGGTCAATTGTATTCAGTCTTATGTTGTTTACAAGTTGTGGTGACGATGGTGGCGGAGGCGGAACTGACCCTCAGCCCTCTTCTATAACCTTTACTACTACTTCGGCAACGTTCAATGGGGCGGCGCTCACCCCAACTCCAGATTATACCATTACTTTCAATTTTGATGCAAACAACCAGCCGAATGGCTATTCAGTGTCGGGTACTGCCGATAAGCAACCCAGTATTGGTAGTTCAGGTACTTTCTCTGTTTCAGGCTCGCAGGTAACCTTTACTTCGGGGGGGCAATCGCGCCAAGTTACCATTGCAGGGGGAGCCGTTAGTACTACTGCTACAACCCTAAATTTACGTTGGGAACTTACTAAGGTAGATGACAACGTAACAGCTGCAGAACAAGGAACTTACGAATACAGAATGACGAACCAGTAAAAAGTTATTCCAAAGAATTTGAACAAAAAATCCTCTCAGGCATTTGAGAGGATTTTTTTATGGGATATAGTTAATTAGACCAATTAGACCAAAGCCGATTTATGATGCACATAGGTATTGAGCGCAGTTAGCAACTGTTCATTTTCTTCGGCAGTGCCCACTGAAATCCGCAGGCAATCTTTCGTTAATTGCACATTGGCTCTGCTACGCACAATCACCTTCTGTTGGATAAGATATTGATAGACTTTTTCGGCGTGAGCCATTTTTACCAGCAAGAAGTTAGCGTCGGAAGGGTAAACCATTTCAACTTCGGAGATTTGTTTCAGGTCGTGTTTTAGCTTTTCGCGTAGCGATAAAATTTGCTGAACTTGCTCTTCTTTCTCTGCTGTTTTTGTCAAACTTTCCAAGGCAATTTCTTGGGTAGCTTGGTTTACGTTATACGGGGGTTTTATTTTATTAAGCAGCCGAATAATTTCTTCGGAAGCGAAACACATGCCCAACCGTAGCCCCGCCATTCCCCAAGCTTTTGAAAGCGTTTGGATGACTACTAAGTTGGGGTATGAATGCAGATACTTTACAAAGCTTTCCTGCCGGGCAAAGTCAATGTAGGCTTCGTCTACGATCACAACTCCATCAAACGATTGGATAATTCGGTGAATTTCTGAAGCTTCTAATACATTCCCGGTAGGATTATTCGGTGAGCATACAAAACAGATTTTTGTATGAGCAGTGAATGTACGGAGCACCAAATCGGTTTGTAGGGCGAAATCTTCTGTAAGTGGAGCTTCTAATACATTTATTTGATTGATATCGGCACAAACACGGTACATTCCGTAAGTGGGAGGCATGATTAAGACTTCGTCTTTCAGGGGGGCGCAACTTAGTCGCATCAGTAAGTCGATAACCTCATCGCTGCCATTTCCCAAAAAAACTTTACTGGCATCAATGTTTTTGATCTGAGCAATTTGCTGTTTGAGCTCGCGTTGGTATGGATCGGGATAGCGATTGAATCGGGGGATATCTTTGGAGCAAAAGGGGTTTTCGTTGGCATCGAGAAAAATCCCTTCAGTACCTTCGTACTCGTCGCGCGCCGAAGCGTAGGGCTTCAATTCCCAGATATGGGGACGTATCCATTTTTGTAAATTAAACATGTTGGTCTTGTTTTAAGATTAAGGCTGCAATTTCGCGTAAAAACTTGGCTGCTACCATAGCGGTCATGTCTGCAAGGTCGCGTATCGGATTTAATTCAACGATGTCAGCACCTATTGCGCAATACATTCAGAACTTCACGGAATGTGAGCCCGCCGGGTTCGTGGTGGGCAACCCCCGGAGCGAAGGCAGGGTCTAACCCGTCGAGGTCGAGCGAAATGTAAAGGGGAGCATCAAACGAAAGTTTGGGCGTTTCGTGCCAATCTTTCATTTCCCACATTTCTACACCGAATCGCGCTGCTTGTGCGCGGGTATGTGGAGTTACTGATCGAATCCCGACTTGCACCAGCCTGGTTGCCAACTTTTCTTCCATGATACGTGCAAAGGGGCAGGCGTGTGAGTGCCGATCGCCTTCGAACGAGTCGTATAAATCGGTGTGTGCATCAATTTGTAAAATATTGAGATAAGGATACACTTGCTGATAGGCCTTAAGCAGCGGATAGCTGATTGAGTGGTCGCCACCGAGGGTAATAATGCGATGCCCTTCTTGCAGTAAGGGTATGAGAGGTTCACCTAAAGAAAGATACGAGCTTGTAGGCAAGTTGCCTTCATCGCGCAGGCGGTTTTCAGCGAGCACGTCGTAGCCCTCTTCAGTGCAACTGTTGGCAGAGTCTCCCCAAAATGCTTCTCGAATACGCTCTGGTGCCATAGCAGCGCCGCGTAAGAAAGAAGCGTTCCGATCATAGGGAACACCTTTAATAATTACATCAGGTTTCATGCGTTATCCTGCATAGATTTCCTCTACTGAAACAAGGCGGATGAATTCTTCGTAACGTGCTTCTATTTCGTTGATTGTGAGTGTTTCAAGGCGTTTGAGCCCGAATGCTTCTACACAAAAAGAGGCAACAGCCGAGCCGTAGAGAATTCCTCGTTTCATGGCAGCAAACGAAGTGTCATCATTTTTTGCTAAATAGCCAATAAAACCCCCTACGAAGGTATCGCCTGCGCCTGTGGGGTCAAACACACTTTCGAGGGGAAGTGCCGGCGCATAAAACATGCGGTTTTCTTGGAAAAGTAATGCACCGTGTTCTCCTTTCTTAATGATAACCGTTTTCGGACCCATCGTCATGATTTTTCGGGCGGCTTTCACAAGTGAGTATTCTTTGGATAGTTGGCGAGCTTCTTCGTCGTTAATGGAAATCACATCTACCATTTGCATTACTTCTAGTAGCTCGTCCCATGCGTTATCCATCCAAAAATTCATGGTGTCCATCACAATCAGTTCGGGGCGTTTTTTGAGGCGTTCGATGACCGCTTTTTGGGTGGTAGGTGCTAAGTTACCCAAAAGGAGATAGCGGCAGTCTTGATAGTTATCGGGAATAATGGGGTCAAAATTTGCCAATACGTTCAGTTCTGTGATGAGCGTATCGCGTGAGTTCATATCGTTATGGTAGCGCCCTGCCCAAAAAAACGATTTCTCCCCTTGTTTTACTTGCAAACCTTCAGTATCCACGCCCTTCGATTTCATCATATCGATTTCTTGCTGGGGCATATCGTCGCCAATTACGGCAACAATGTTGACCGACGCGGTAAAGGCTGCTGCTGATACCCCAATGTAACTAGCCGAGCCACCTAAAATTTTATCACTTTTTCCAAAAGGAGTTTCGATGTCATCAAATGCTACTGTTCCAATTGCTAAAATACTCATACACTTATTTTGAAGTTAAAAAAACGACTTTACACCTCAAAGTTACAGCAAACCCCGACGAAACAAAGCACCGCCGTTTAAAAGCTAGATTGTGCCGCTTCTTCTATCATTTGTTCAGAAACTTCTTTCCCTAAATAGGCATCGATTAGCGCATGCGCCACATACAAGATAGGGGTAAGCACTACGGCAATGCTAAACTTGTATATATAGTTGACAACTCCAATGGCTAAGCAGGTAACTAGGCTTAATGGCCCGAAGATGTAGAAGGCAATGAAAAGAACCACGAAACTATCTACTAATTGCGAAACTAGCGTAGAGCCTGTGGCTCGTAGCCAAATTTTTTGAGATCCGGTGAACTTGCGTAACCATTGAAATGTGGCAACATCGCTAAATTGCCCAACTAAAAATGCAGTAATCGACCCGATGATAATACCCATCCCTTGTAAGAAAATGGCATTGAACGATTGGCTGATTTTTAACTTCGGATAGCTATTCAACCAAATAGGCGAGGGGGGAAGCTCAGTAACTAACCATAATACAAAGAAGACATATGCAATAAATCCGGCGGTTAGAAAGGAAATTTTCCGAACGCCAGCTTTGCCAAAGTACTCATTTATGATATCGGTAGTGATAAATACTACAGGCCATAGCACTACGCCTGCCGTAAGGGTAAAACTTAATGGCCCCTCGCCAAACAGATAGAGTTGTGCCGGTGCTAACCCTAATATTGCTTCTAGGGAAAATAATTTGGTGCCTATAATTTCTGCTACTAAAGCATTGGTAAGGAAAATCCCACTCAACACCATAAATAAATTGGATTTTTTATCTTTCAAAATAAAGAAGTTAAAGAATGCACAGTTTACACGAATAATCAGCAAAGAAAAGGCATAGCGCACAAGATGCTTTCATTATCGACTAAAAATTGAAGGAAGAGGTTTTTGTTTAAATATCGGAGGGATAGGAAGTCTCTATAAAATGAAAAGTGTTCCCAAAATATATTTAGGAACACTTTATTTGTTAGATAGTGAATTAATTGTTGTGGTTTAATCGCTAGTGGCCGGAATAGACCGTATAGAAAAAATGAATTAACATCATTTATATTTACTTACCAAATTTACAAACTTTTCACTTGATTCATGAACGAATCCACTAATAAAAATCTTAATAAGATATAATAAACTTTATACTATATCGTTATGTGCCTTATTCTTTTTGCATGGCGGCAAAACGCTGAGTATCCTCTGGTATTAATGGCAAACCGCGACGAGTTTTATAAGCGGCCTACTGCACAGGCTTCCGTATGGGATGAGCATAGCGCTATCATTGCCGGAAAGGATTTGAAAGGTAATGGAAGTTGGTTAGGGGTAACTCGCCAAGGAAGGTGGGCGGCACTTACGAACTATCGAGCACCGTCAGAAATGAAGCCAAATGCCCCAACACGTGGGCACTTGGTTAGCGATTATCTAAAATGTGAAGTTTCGCCGCAAGACTATTTGCACCAAATATTGCCTAGTGCATCTGCATTTAATGGATTTAATTTGTTAGTGGGCAACCTCCATGAACTTTGGTATTTCTCTAACAAAGGAAACAAGGTAAAAGAAGTGAAAGGAGGGATTCATGGTTTGAGTAATCATTTGCTCAATACTCCTTGGCCTAAAGTAGAGCGGGGCAAGAAGAAAATGGCTGCCACGCTTGCACAACCTGGCGGCTTACACTACTCAACGCTGATTGCTCATATGCACGATACCCAACGCGCCCCCGATAGCGATTTGCCTCAAACCGGCGTAGGGCTTTCAGCAGAACGTATGCTATCACCAATGTTTATCGAAAGCGAAGGATACGGTACTTGTTGTTCTTCGGTGTTACTTTTTAATAAAGAGCAACAGGTAACTTTTGTAGAAAAAAGTTACCCGAACTCAGTACGCCAAGAGCTAACAGATGATTTGCGCGTATTTGAATGGGATATTTAATGCCGCTAATTCTTAAAAGTGATAACGTTTGAATGCTTCGATTGCCTCGTATTCGGCAAAGCCGAGTTGGTCGTATTGCTGGGCTGTAGCACGATTGCGTTGTTCGGCACGTTGCCAAAACTCCCGGGAATCGGAGCCGGGAAATAACGGTCTATCTTTTTGCGATTGATGCTTAAAAATGGCGCGACGTTTCCGCATAAGCTCTTCAGGGCTGATGGGTACTGCCATTTCAATTTCGTCGATGTCCCACTCTTGCCAAGCACCTCGGTAGAGCCATACCCAACAGTCGCGTATCCAGGGCTCTTCTTTAAGCCGTTCAATCGCCTGAAAGATGGCATTCAAACAAACACGATGCGTGCCATGTGGGTCTGAAAGGTCGCCTGCGGCATATACTTGGTGAGGTTTTACAGTCTGCAAGAGGTCTACAATAATCTGGATATCTGCCTCGCCTAGAGGTTTTTTCTTCACCAATCCTGTTTCGTAAAATGGCATATCGAGGAAATGGAAATTCGAATCGGGGATTCCCACATAGCGGCAAGCAGCTTTGGCTTCTCCTCTGCGAATGAGGCCTTTAATTTTTTGTACTTCCGGCGCATCGATATCGCCTGGCTTTTTGGTTTGTAGATGTGCCACAATGCGCTGAAAGAAATCCTCGGCAGTTTTTTCGGAAGATTCCCCTTCGAACGATTGTCTAAAATCGGTGATAAAATCAGCAAAGCGGATGACGTCATCGTCGAATACAGCAATATTTCCCGAAGTTTGATAGGCTACGTGTACATCGTGCCCCTGGTCAACTAAGCGGATAAATGTGCCACCCATGGAAATTACGTCGTCATCAGGGTGAGGCGAAAAAATAAGCACACGCTTTTGTACAGGAGTAGCCCGTTCAGGGCGGTGGGTATCATCAGCATTGGGTTTTCCGCCTGGCCAACCCGTGATGGTATGTTGTAATTGATTAAACACCTTTAAGTTGATGTTATAAGCAGGGCCATACTCGGTTACTAAATCACTCATACCGTTATCGTTATAATCTCGATCGGTGAGCTTTAAGATGGGTTTCTGAAGCTTTTGACACAACCAAGTTACCGCTTTACGGATGAGATGTTCGTCCCATTGGCAATCGCCCACAAGCCACGGAGTTTTTATGCGGGTAAGTTCAGCGCTGGCGGCATCGTCGAGTACAAACGTTGTGTTAGGATGCTTTTGCAGGTAGGTGGCAGGTACTGCATCACTAATGGTGTTTTCCACTGTTTTTCTAACGATAGAAGCTTTGCCCTCGCCCCAAGCCATTAAAATAATGCGTTGAGCTTTCATAATAGTACCAACTCCCATGGTAATAGCTTTGCGTGGCACATGTTCTTCGCCAAAGAAATCGCTAGCGGCGTCAATTCTGGTGATAGAGTCGAGGGTAATCATGCGAGTTTTTGAATTCAAGTGCGAGCCGGGCTCATTAAACCCAATATGCCCGGTGCGCCCGATGCCCAAAATCTGCAAATCGAGTCCTCCTAAATCGTCAATTTTTCGCTCATATGCTTGGCAATATTCCGTTACTTTTTCGGGAGGGAGTGTCCCATCAGGAATATGAATATTTTCCGGTTTTATATCGATGTAATTGAACAAATATTCGTACATGAATCGAACGTAACTTTGTAGCGCCTGAGGTTCCATAGGGTAGTATTCATCAAGATTGAACGTAACCACATTGGCAAAACTTAGGTCTTCCTCACGATGCATGCGCACGAGTTCATCGTAAAGGGGGGTAGGCGTAGAGCCAGTTGCTAGCCCAAGGACGCAACGTTTCCCTTGCAGTTCCTTCACTTTAATTAAAGATGCGATTTCCTTAGCTACTGCCTTGGTAGCCTGCAAAGAGTCGGGGAGTATTACAGTATGGATGCGCTCAAAACGAGTTTCTTCGGAAGCGCCTATTTCTTGATGGCTTAAAATATTCATAGGGTTTTATTTTTCGAGATGAATGACGGGTGTTAAAGCACTTCGATGCCCATGCGTTTATAGGGTAACAGTTTCTCATTTTTGGAGGATAATTCTGTGATAATGACCGAAATTTTTTGAATATTTTCCACTTTGAAAGGTTGTATCACATCGAGTTTTTCAGCGATAGGCATAGAGATAGTGCGCGTTGCTGCCGCGATCATGGCGCGTTTTACGTGGGCTTCTTCTCGGTTGATTTCCGTAACGCCGGCTTCATGGTGAATACTTCTCGTTCCTAAAAAGAATAAATCGGCACGTAAATCGGCAAGAGTCTGCACCACATCTAATCCTACAGTGATCTGAGCATCTTTTACCAAACGCCCACCTATCAGAAATACGTCTATCTGTGGGTGCATCCGCAGTTGGGTAGCAATAGGTAAAGAGTTGGTGAAAAAGGTGGCTTCTAACGTTTCAGGTAGGCGCTTCACCAGTTCTAAATTTGTAGTCCCCCCATCAATTAAAATCACTTGTCCATCTTCTAATAAGTCGAGTGCTTTTTCGGCAATAATCACTTTTTGATCGCGTGCGTATACTTCCCGGTCTTCAAAATGAAAGGGTAAATACGCTACTGCCATAGCGCCACCATGTACTTTTCGCACACTTCCTTGTTCGGCAAGTTCTTTCAAATCGCGCCGAATGGTATCTTCAGAAACATCAAGCCACTGGCTAAGCTCCGAAGAGAGTACTTTTCGCCGTTCACTGATTTTATCTAAAATAAACGTATGGCGCTCTTCTTTTAACATGCTTATTTATTTTGATCTGTATTAAAGTGATATGTTGCAAATATAGGCAATTATATTTTTTAAAAACGCATTAGTATGCATTAAATATTTATTAAATCGGAATAAACAAGTAATCTCAAAATTATTTACAGTTGATATCCGGCATGTAATGCATATCTAAGAATGGTAGCTACACAAATAGCATCGGTAATTTCCTGGCGCAATACCATCTCTAATACTTTATCGAATGGAATTTTTTGAATGGTTAGCACCTCTGTATCATCGGGTTGGGGGGAATGAAAAGAAAGGTTTTCGGCTAAAAAAACAAATCCTTCTTCAGTAGTAATGGAGTTGGAAGGATGTAGCACCATAAATTGCGTCCATTTTTGCGCTTTTATGCCTGTTTCTTCGAGGAGTTCCCGTTTGGCGGCTTCGAGCGGGTTTTCTTCAGGAGGACAGCCCCCCATCGGCAATTCCCATGAATATGCCTTTAGCGCATACCGATACTGCCCTACTAACCAAGTGTTTCCCTGCTCGTCGATGGGTAAAATGGCAATGGCTTTATTGAAAAAGTGGACGACGCCATAGATACCCTCGCGCCCTGAAGGATGAACAACTTTATCTTCCTGCACACGAATCCAGGAATTTTCGTACACCTTTTCTGATTGCTTAGTAA
>CAYMYI010000037.1:22965-33965 GCA_964394585.1 uncultured Roseobacteraceae bacterium | reverse complement strand
AACCTGTTGAGTTTAGGCTTTCAAAAATTCTTTGAGGGTCGTCTTTTTCTCTGTCAAGCGAAATTTCAACAAACATTAACTTGGAAAGCCCTTCCAAGATAAATTGATAGTTTTCTTCAGAAATTCGACCTTTGAAATAATTGAAGTTATCAACGAGTTTTGAAAAATTCGGAAATTCTTCATTGTCATCACTTCTTATCAAATATTTCAATGCCTTATCATTATTCTCGGTAGGTCTTAGTTTCAGCTTTTCTTCTTCTGGAGCAAATTTGTTTATCAAGTATGTTTCACTTATTTCGTTTACAAGTCCTTCGTCCTTTAATTCTTTAGCAAGCCTGTGAAGAACCAAGTAGATTAGTGTCAATGTTGTCAATCTTTGTTGACCGTCAATTACCGTCAATTCTTTAATTCTTGAAGCAGTGTAAACATCATCATGAACATAAACTATGCTTCCTATAAAGTGAGCACTCATTTTCTTATTTGTGCCAACCTCAAGAATGTCGTCAAGTAGCTGTTTACATTGTCCTATCGACCAATCATAATTTCTTTGGTAAACAGGAATTACGAACTGAGTTCTATTCGATGATAAAAAATCTTCAACTTTGGTTTCGTTCGCTTTCATTTTCTAATTATTTCTTGTCTTGTATGTGGAACTTTTTATAATTAGCCACAACATCTATATAAATACAACACAACATCATTTATTCCCCTTATCCCAGTACCGCTTATCCGCCCCTACTAGAGGGATAAACGCAACACCAAGGTTAAGCTACATAACATCAGCAATACGTGCAAGAGAGTGGAGGGGGAAAGCTCCCCAGTCAGGAAGGTCGTTTTTGAAGCTTGTGGGGCTAATTACTTACTTCCATTTAAAAGGCAAAATATTGTAACGAAAAAAATAAAAACGTAAAAAGTTACACACTATGAAACAAATGCTTATTATATTTGAAATTGTTACAGTTTTTTTGTGGGTTAGAATAAAGCCTATCAGGCGGTGCAACCCTCCTACAATGAGTTACTTTGTTTTTTTTCCGCCTATCGAAAAAATACGGTTCACATTAAACCCGAGGCGAAATTGCTCAATAGGCCGCCCGTTGTCGCTTGCTAATAGGTAACTTTCGGTAAGAGCAGGGCTAGTAACAAAATACATCTGGAAAACGTGTCCGCCGGCTTCTACATCGAGCCCTATCCCAAAATTATGGCGTAAATTGCTATTAAGGTTCGGTATCCACTGTGCTGTAAGTGAGGAGCGGGCGCTGAATTTCCACTTTGCCAAGACGCCTAACGCTACATAGGTGTCTTGCGTTCCTTCGAGGGCAAAGGCGGTTTGTATTGCATTAAAATGGGCAAGCATGGGGGTAAGCTGGGCAGAAAACGATTTCCCAAATTTGCGGGCAACCATCAGTTGGGCAACATAGCTCCAACGCTCTGCTGACTCGATGCCAGGGGCGGGTAAAAAGCTATAGTCTGAGGTATTCAGGGCAGCATTTGCCATCAGCGAAACCGATATAGGCATGCTGCCGCTTCGGGTTTGTTGTAACAGATGATAGCGCAAAAAGCCGTCAAAGACTTTATCGAGACTGCTCCTGCCAATTCCTACTGAAAGGCGGTTGCTGATGCCATATTCGAAGCTAAACCGGATGTTTGCGCCATTATCGAGCCCCCAAAGGTTGCGCGGTCCGTTATCAAGTGTGTTGAACGTATGCATGATGGCAAAGTGCAACTCTCGCTTCGATAGCGGCTCTACGGTAAAAAGATTGATATGTTTTGGCGCATGAAACGTAAGCTCCTCTATAGGGTTGGGGTTTTCTAGTTTTCGTTCGAGTTGCGCCCATGCCCATGTTGCACTCACAACGAACAAACAATAACTGATAGCAAGTTTTCGCAGAACCATACAGGTGTTTTTCTAAGGTGATTTGGGAGATAAAGTGGCTTCTACATGAACTATTTGCTCATCGGCAAGTTCGTAGCCCAATAAAGAAGGTTTGCGGATGTTATAATCGGTAAGCAACACGGTAAAGGTTGCTTTGAGTTGCAAGTCGTTTTGGAGGCGTTGCAGAGTTCCTTCTACGGTAATTTCGCGGGTAACACCGTGAATGGTGAATTTACCGATGGCAACTACTGCCATAAGGCTATCTTGTGGAATCATTTCGAGTGAAGGCGGTTGTTCTGCCAATTTTCCGGTGAACTCGGCAAACGGATGCTCTTCGGTTTCAAGGTAGTTATCGCGCATGTGTTTATCGCGCAGTTTCACACCGGTTTTTAGGGTGTTTAAATCGACATAAAAATCTAACAGGTTTTTATCGAAGTCGATCAGCCCATGCAATTTTTCCGAAACCCCTTCAAAATCGCGAAGGGGGGCATCCGATTCAAACACAATTTTGCCTGTTTCGGTAAGGTACGATTGCCCTCGGGCGTAACCAATCCCTATTACCAAGAAAATGAAGCCTATAATTCCGAAACGTAGCATTACTATTTTTGAATGGTAAGGGTATTGTTCGCAACTGTAGTGGCGAATGATCTGAGTGGTTGATTTGCCGGCCCGCGAAGTACTTGGCCGTTGGTATCGAACCGAGAACCATGGCAAGTGCACTCAAAAACGCCATTTCCGTATGTCCAATTTCGGCTACAAGCACTGTGTGTACATATAGAGGTGAGTGCATTGAAGGAGCCGTCATTTACGACTAACACTTCGGCTTCAGGAATGAGCAACCAGCCACCATTGGTGTTGAGGGCCGGTTGTTTAGTTAGGTCAATGGTGATGGTGTTCCCATCAATGGTGATGCCGGTTTCGTCAGAATCGCCCGGAGGCGTAGAAGGTTGCACGTCGTCGTCATCGGAGCTACACGCTGTGAAGAATCCAACGCCTAGGGTACTCATTACGGTGAAGCTGCCCACTTTCTTAAGAAAATCGCGGCGCTCAGTGGATAATGTTCCTGTTTTTAGTTGCATAGTAATGGATGGTTTTAAAAGTAACCTAACGGTGATTTGAAATGTTTTTTTGTTAAGGATATGCTACTTTCTAATCAGAAAGATTGAAACTTAAAAATAGGAACTGGGCGTTCTACCAAATCGTTTCTGAAAGGCTTTGGAAAAGTGCCCACCCGATTGATACCCTACGGCGTACATTACCTCGGCTACAGTAGCTTTCTGTTGGTTTTCTAACATTTTTCGGGCGGTTTGCAACCGAATTTCATTAATAAACTGAAGCGGTGTGAGTCCAGTGGCAGCTTTCAGTTTACGCGTCAAGGTTCGGGGGCTGGTGGCAACGGCTTCTGCTAAACGCTCTACGGAAAACTCGGCATTCCCCAGTTCGTGTTTCACAACTTGCTCGACTGATTGTACAAATATTGCCTCGTACGATTGTGGGGAGGCTTCTTCGGTATCTTTTTGTAGCGTGGCTTCTTTTGTGCGTTGTTGGCTGAAGTGTATCAAATTTTGCACGCGGGCTTGTAGCCCTTCGGAAGTGGCAAGCCACAGAAAGCCTTGGCGGTCTGCCGATAGAGCGAAAATTCTGCGGTTATCTAAGTTGCCTACGCTACCGTATTGGTGGGCATAGGCTGTAAAACTTTGCGAAAAAAGAGGTGTATCTCCCAAGCTGACCAAACTTAACCACAATATGAAACAGCGGAGCTGTTGTTGGGCAGGGTAAATTCGTTTTTTTGGGAAATACGCCATCTGTACTCAAGCCATCGTTATTTTGGAGAAAGCCGCACAAAAGGAATCACCATTTCTTCAAGTGAAATGCCTCCGTGCTGAAAAGTATCTTTAAAATAAGACACATAATAGTTGTAATTATTGGGATAGGCAAAGAAATGGTCTTCGGTGGCAAATACATAACTACTCGAGATGTTTACTTTGGGTAGATGAAATCGCTCAGGTTGGCTAGTAGCCAATACGTTTTTGGGGTCGTAATTTAAGTTTTTCCCCTGCTTGTAGCGCAAGTTGGTGTTTGTGTTGCGATCGCCCACAATTTTGTAAGGTTTTCGGGCACGGATGGTGCCGTGGTCAGTGGTAAGCACCACTTCTACTTTGCGCTCGGCGAGTGCCTTGAGCATATCGAGCAGGGGCGAGTGCTGAAACCACGAGAGAGTGAGGGTACGGTAGGCAGGTTCGTCGGGGGCCAATTCGCGAATCATTTCCATATCGGTGCGGGCGTGCGAGAGCATATCTACAAAGTTATACACTACAACGTTGAGCGTATTGTGCATCAGGCTGTGTAGGTCTTCGAGCACTTGTTTGCCCTGGCTAATGTGTACCACTTTGTGGTACGAAAACTTCAGGCTGCTGAGCCCATAGCGTTTGAGTTGCCGCTCTAAAAATGCTTTTTCTGAGTTGTTTTTCCCTCCTTCATCGTCATCGTTGAGCCATAAATCGCCGTGTTTTTCCGCCATTTCAAGGGGCATCATCCCTGAGAAAATGGCATTTCGAGCGTATGCGGTAGTAGTAGGCAAAATAGAGCAGTACGTGTCTTCTTCTTTTACATTAAAATATTGGGCAAGGGTAGGTTCAATCATTTTCCACTGGTCAAACCGTAGGTTATCCACCAAGATAAAGAACAAAGGGCGTTCTCGGTCTCGTAAATCGGGGAGCACTTTTTTGCGTAGTAGTTCGTGCGATAGAATCGGTCGTTCTTCATCTTCGGGTGTGTTGAGCCAATCTTCGTAATAGTCTTTGATAAACTTTGTAAAGTTTACGTTTGCTTCGGTTTTCTGCATTTCCAACACTTCCATCATGCTTCTGTTTTCGGTTTGGTTAATTTCCAAATCCCAATACACTAGCTTTTTGTACAGGTCTGCCCAATCGGCAAACGAGAGGTTATCGCCAAACGCCATGCTGATGCTTTGGAAGTCTTGTTGGTAGCTATGGTTAGTTTTTTCGCTTATGATGCGGCGCTCGTCTAAAATCTTTTTTACCGAAAGTAAAATTTGATTGGGGTTGATAGGCTTAATAAGATAATCGGCAATTTTTGCCCCAATAGCCTCTTCCATAATGTATTCTTCTTCGCTTTTGGTAATCATCACTACGGGCAGGTTCGGGCGCATCGCTTTAATTTGCGTGAGGGTTTCTAAACCGCTCATACCGGGCATATTTTCGTCTAAAAAAATTAAGTCGAACAAATGATGTTCGCATTGTTCGAGGGCATCGGCACCGCTGTTTACTGGTGTGATTTCATAGCCCTTGTTGCGCAAAAACAGAATATGTGGTTTGAGGAGCTCGATTTCGTCGTCAGCCCAAAGGATTCGGTAAGGTTGCATAAGGATGATTTTGGTTTACAGGTAGAACATTTGAAAGCAGATAAATTGCCATTTTTTGTGCCATCTATTTGGACGACACCTTTCTGCGTAAGAGATTGCCGCACTTAGGGCAATAAAACACTACGGAAGTATACGAAGAATTGGCTGTGTGCGAAGGGTTCAGTACTTCTTTAAATTTATAATTTAAGGATTTATAAGAATACTTCTTTCCGTTTTTATCCTTCTATGGATCGAAGCTTACGCAAAGTTTCGAAGGGAAATGCATGATTTTTCGGCGGTAGTGAACAAATAGCACATTTATTTACTTTTATATATGAACATATCTTCATATCATTGTTAATCACCATTAATTTTCGTTGCGTATGGCACAACCCGCTAAAATTACCATAGACCCCAAGCGCTTAGCTCGTGTTGCCGAAATTTTGAAAACCATTGCCCACCCGGTGCGCTTATCAATTATCGAATCGCTCCAAGAAAGGGAGGAGATGACGGTGAAAGAATTACAGGAGGTAACTCAAATCGACCAATCGTTGGTATCGCATCATCTCATCAAAATGAAAGATAAGGGCGTGCTGACTTCAGAGCGTTCAGGGAAAAATATTTGCTACCGCCTGGTAGACCCACACATCACTAGCATTTTCAATTGCATGGAACAGTGCACTTTGTTGTAACTTTTTAAAAATACGGAAGAAGATGTTGGCGTTACGTACTCTTGGTTTAGCTGCTATGGCTCTATTGAGTGTGGCTGGCGTTGCTTACGGGGCAATTACCGAAGGCGAAACCAATACTTTGATGCATTATTGGGAAGTTTTCCGAAAAGGATACGAAGGCTATGCGCAATATCTATGGCAAGAAATCACGTTTGGGTATAGCTATAAACCCTGGTGGAAAAACTATTTCTATTGGCTTGTGGCAGTCTCCGTGTTTTTTTTCGCCCTCGAACTGCTGAAGCCTTGGCGTAAAGAGCAGCCCAAATTTCGGAAAGATTTCTGGCTCGATTTCTTCTACATGTTCTTTAACTTTTTCCTATTCTCGCTCATTTTTTACAATGCTGCTTCCGATGTCGTAGTCAACCTGTTCAACGATTTCCTCGCCCTGTTTGGCATTACCAATTTGGTAGCGCTCGAGGTGCGTTCGTGGCCGGTATGGGGGCATTTATTGTTAGGCTTCCTCGTTCGCGATTTTGTACAATGGTGGGTGCATCGGCTGCTGCATTGGCACCCTCGGTTGTGGGAGTTCCACAAGGTACATCACTCGGTTGAACAGATGGGCTTCGCTGCCCATTTGCGGTATCACTGGATGGAAACGGTGGTCTATCGCTCTATCGAATACGTACCCCTTGCCATGATTGGCATTGGCCTGAACGATTTTTTTATAATTCACATCTTCACCCTGATGATTGGGCACTTTAACCATTCGAACTTTCGGTTCAATTTAGGCCCGCTAAAGTACATTTTCAATAACCCTGAAATGCACATTTGGCACCATGCGTACCACTTGCCCGAAGACCGTAAAACAGGAATTAACTTTGGGATATCGCTCAGTATTTGGGATTACCTGTTTGGTACGGCGCACATCCCTTCGAACGGTCGCGATATCCGCTTAGGATTCCCTGGCGTAGAGCAATTTCCGAAATCGTTTTTGGGGCAAAATACGCATGGGTTTGGCAAGCTTGAAAAAGAAACTACCGCAGAAGAGAACCACCCTCCGAAGCAAAAAGCGAGTGTCTGATCTTTTCTCTATTTTTAGAGAAAAGAAAATCCGATATGCATCGCTTGGTAATTTACTTTCTCCCATTCTTTCTGCTTTATTGTTCCGCTTGCCAACCTCCCGAGTCTTCGGCTGAACAATCAGCGCAGCAAACGCCTTACCACGCTCCACCGAATTGGGCAAAAGAAGCAGTTTGGTATCAAATCTTTGTAGAACGATTTTACAATGGCGACCCTTCGAACGACCCTACGCCTTCTGATATGCAAGGAGCTTACCCCGGCGAAATCCCTGAAAACTGGTCAGTTACGCCTTGGACACACGATTGGTACGCCGAAGATAATTACATGAAAGATGCCGTAGCGGGGGCTCGGTACGGCGGCGATACGCTCCGTACCTTTGGGCAAAAATCGCAGCTACGCCGCTACGGTGGCGATTTGCAAGGAGTCCTCGATAAAATCGATTACCTCGATTCGCTAGGGATTACCGCAGTGTATTTCAACCCGCTGAACGATGCCCCTTCCCTCCACAAATACGACGCACGGCATTGGAGGCACATAGACCGCAACTTTGGACCAAACCCTCAAAAAGATGCGGTAACCATTGCCAAAGAAGTACCCAACGACCCAACTACATGGCAATTTACCGAAGCTGATAAGTTGTTTATACAAGTAATTGAAGCCCTGCACCAGCGCGGTATTCGCGTGATTTTAGATTACTCATGGAACCATACCGGTCGTACCTTTTGGGCATGGAACAATGTGTTGCAACAACAAGATAGTTCGCCCTATGCTATGTGGTATTGGGTAGAACAGTTCGATGAGGCAGCTACTCCCGAAAATGAGTTTCGGTATCGGGGTTGGTTTGGTGTGCCCGATATGCCCGAAATTCGGGAGACGGTTTATAACGACCATGCCGAAGGAATCCAGCCATTTGAGGGAAACTTGTTAGATAGTACAGCGAAAGAACACATTTTTACGGTTACACGCCGATGGCTTGACCCCAACGGCGATGGAGACCCTTCCGACGGGGTAGATGGCTATCGCCTCGATGTTGCCGTGGAACTTCCGCTCGATTTTTGGCGAGAATACCGCAACGTAGTGCGCAGTGTAAACCCCGATGCCTTTTTGTTAGGGGAAATTTGGTTTGAATCGTGGCCTGATAAACTCTTAAATCCTGCTCCTTTCCTCCAAGGCGATATGTTTGATGCGCCCATGAATTACCGATGGTACCGTGCTGCCCGCCACTTTTTTAATGCAGCACCTGACTCCATACCTGCTGCGGTTTTTATAGATAGCCTAAAAGCATTTCAGAACGATGTAAGTGAAGCCAATCATTATGCAATGATGAACCTGGTGTCGAGCCACGATGCCCCCCGTGTACTTACTTCGCTTTTTAACAAAAACCTCTATAAACTGAACAGTAAACCCGAAACAGATGCTACGTACAAGATTCATCGACCTGATGCGGCAACCTTTCAAACATTACGTCTATTGATAGCGCATCAGTTTACCTACATTGGTGCACCTCACATTTGGGCAGGTGATGAAATGGGCATGTGGGGCGCGGATGACCCCAACTGTCGCAAGCCACTTATTTGGCAAGAGTATACCTTTGAGCCAGAAACAACGCATCCCCTTGGGTTGCCCCGCCCTACCGATTCAGTGGCTTTTAATCAAGAGCTTTTTTCGTTTTACCAACGGCTCATTCAACTACGCAAAGATAACCCTGTGCTTGTTCATGGGGATATCCGCTTTATCGAACTAGAAGAAGCACAAGAAGTGCTGGCATACAGCCGCTACAAAAATGGGATGGAAGCGATTGTGGTTTTTAACATAGGTAACGAAGATAAAGTACTTCACCTCCCTACTAGGGAACCTACTGAGTACCAAATGGCTATAGGGGTAGGTGATTTCATTGCCACCGAAAACAGTATTAGCGGCACACTACCTGCACGTTCTTTTGCCATTCTTTTTTCAGCGAAAAATTAAGCCTATTTACACGAATTGATCTAAGCGGTTTTGGCGTGCCCGTATGTAAAAATCGGCGAATACAAGCGCCGCCATGGCCTCTACAATCGGAACGGCACGAGGGACTACGCAGGGGTCATGTCTGCCTTTACCACTTACCGTAGTCGTTTCTCCTTGCTCATTCACACTTTCTTGGTCTTGCATAATGGTAGCTACCGGTTTAAACGCTACTTTAAAGTACACATCTTCGCCGTTGGAAATTCCTCCCTGAATGCCTCCTGAAAAGTTAGTACGAGTACGAACTTTGCCTGCTTTGTCGGTATAGAACGCATCGTTATGTTGCGAACCTAGCATCTTTACGCCTTCAAACCCGCTGCCATATTCAAACCCTTTTACAGCATTAATGCCCATCATGGCTTTGGCAAGCTCAGCGTGTAGCTTATCAAATACCGGTTCGCCCAAGCCAGCTGGTACCCCCTCTACCACACAAGATACCACGCCGCCAATAGTATCGCGGTTTTTCCGAGTTTGGTCGATCAACTCAATCATTTGTTCGGCAATGGTTGGGTCGGGGCATCGAACAATGGTATCTTCTGTTTTAGAAAAGTCGAGCAAGGTGTAATCTTCTGGCATTTTAAGACTGCCTACTTGCGAAACATACCCATGAATTTGGATACCCACTTCTTTCAGAAATAGTTTGGCAATAGCACCGGCAGCCACTCTAGCAGCGGTTTCTCGGGCAGAGCTGCGGCCGCCACCTCGGTAATCGCGAATCCCATACTTGCTTTGGTAGGTGAAATCGGCATGGGAGGGGCGGTATTTATCTTGGATGTGCGAATAATCCTTGCTGCGTTGGTCTTGGTTATAAATTACCATTCCGATGGGAGTACCTGTGGTTTTCCCTTCAAAAACACCGGAAAGAATTTCGACTTCATCGCCTTCGCGGCGTTGAGTGGTAATCTTCGACTGCCCCGGTTTGCGGCGTGCCATCTCTTGCTGAATGAATTCGAAATCGATGGGCAACCCGGCTGGACAGCCGTCAATGGTAACCCCTAGCCCTTTTCCGTGCGATTCGCCAAAAGTGGTAATCCGAAATACATTGCCATAGGTATTCATACGAAGTTGTGTCAGTTTAGTGAGAAATTGTGGTTTCGCAAAAATGATGGGTTAAGGTAAGTTTTCCTAGCCAGCGTTCAAGCGATTTACGCACTTTAGCATCACCTCTTTGTGAAATTTCTTTGATTGTTAAGAACATTTAAAATTTCAAGAGTTATTTTTAGTACATAGCGGAAGCCGAAAAGCTATACCAATAGAGTAGGCAACCAATTCCAAACTAAAAGTTATATGAAAACAAATCGACTTTGGCGCAGTATGCTGCCAATTCTTTTTGTCATGGGAATAGCATATTCCTGTGGTGACAGCGGCGATGGTGGTGGTACATCTCCAACACCAGCCCCTCAAGTAAGTGCTAATTTTACGGCGAGCAGCACAAGCATTGCCGTCGGGGAAACGGTTTCGTTTACGGACCAATCTACCGGTTCTCCTACTTCGTGGTCGTGGGAATTTGAGGGAGGAACTCCTGCTAGCTCTACCAGTCAAAACCCTACCGTTACGTACAATGCTGCGGGTACGTTCCAAGTACGCCTTACCGTATCGGATGGCAGCTCTTCCGATACCGAAACCAAAACGGCGTTTATCACTGTAACTCCTATTGTAGCTGCAGATTTTACTGCTGATAAAACTGAAATTTTTAGTGGAGAAAGTATTACTTTCACCGACCAATCAACCGGAGAACCCACACAATGGCAGTGGACTTTCACCGGAGGAACTCCGGCAAGCTCCACGGAGCAAAACCCTACCATTGCCTACAATACAGCAGGTACTTACGATGTAACCTTGGTAGCTCGGAATGCAAACTCTGAAAATACAGCAACTAAAGCTGCTTTAATCACTATTAAGGAATCGGTAGATGCCCAGTTCACAGCCGACAAAACCACGATTACGGCAGGGGAAAGCGTTCAGTTCACCGACCAATCGACAGGTAGCCCAACGGCTTGGGAGTGGA
>CAYMYI010000037.1:0-22865 GCA_964394585.1 uncultured Roseobacteraceae bacterium | reverse complement strand
TAACGTATGCTACTGCGGGCACCTACGCGGTAACGCTCAAGGCATCGAAAGAAGGATCAGAAGATACCGAAACCAAAACGGCGTTTATTACGGTGAATCCGGCTACGGTTGCCAGAGATTTCTCTGAGCTGGAAACAACCATTCAAAATAATATGAATACCAGCGGTAGAAGTGCATTAGCCGTGTTCATCATTAAGAATAATGAGGTAATCTATCAGAAAGGATTTGGGAAGGCTAACAAAGAGACTAACACAGATGCTACGGCGCAAACACCTTTCTTATTGGCTTCGGTATCAAAAGGAATTACCGGCTTGGTACTTATGAAATTATACGATGAGGGTAGATTTCAGTTAGACGAAGATATCAATAATTATCTTCCGTTTAGTGTGCGAAATCCAAATTTCCCCGATACTCCTATTACCTTTAGAATGTTGATGGCTCATGCGTCTTCCATTGGCGATGCTACCTACAACGAGCTAGGGGATGATGTATATAAATTTGACGGTACCGATTTTGACCAAAGCAATCCGAATAACCAGGTAGGTACTTTAATGAAAGATTTATTGGATCCTTCAGGTAGATATTACAACGAAGGAGGACAGTCGTCGTACCTTTCTTACCGACCTGGCGAAGGAACTACCTACTCCAATACAGGATCGGCACTGTGCGGCTACTTAGCAGAACGAATCGCCGGTGAAGATTTTGCCTCTTATTCTAAAAAGGTACTATTTGACCCCCTAGGCATGACAAACACCTCGTGGCGTTTAAACGACTTAGATAACAGCAAAATAGCAATGCCATATAATACCAGCGGCGCAGCCATTGGGCACTACACATTTATAGATTATCCCAACGGAGGACTTAGAAGCAGTGTAGAAGATATGAGTAAAATCATGTTGTTGCTCATGCAAAACGGAACGGTAAACGGGGTGCAAATCTTGAAAAGCTCTACTGTAGAGTTACTAAAACAAAAGACGACGCAGTTTACCAACTCAAGTGGTACTACGTATGGGCTAAAGTGGTTCTATGACAAAGATGGAAATGAGGCTGAAATTTTTGGCCATAATGGTGGAGAACGAGGCGTAACTTCCCAATTCTTCTACAACCCAGCTACGGGCATTGGGTTTATGGCTGTATCGAATAAAACAGATGATAACTTACAACCTATTCAAGATGCGCTATTTAATGAAGGGGAAAAGTAAGCTGTTTTAACCTTATGAAACGCAAAGAACTGTGCAGTGGCTTATGATTAATCAACAAAATTAAAACTGCATTTAATTATTTTTATTAGGTACAAAACTAAGTTTTATACACTAAGTAGATAGAATAGTTTTTTACGGTAATGCGTGAATAGCTACAGAACCGCCAAAACCACCATCTGTTTGGCCCTGTAGCCTAATTCTAAAAGTAATATCGTCGGCATCGTTCGTTACGATATTTAAATGCCCTGCATAACCCCCTGCTACAAGTGGAGCAAAGGATACTATAAAAGAAATTACAGCTCCAGGTACAATTGTCTGCAAATTTAGGTTTGTACCGAAAGCATTATCCGAAGGGCCATTTAGTTTAACAACCGATACCCCTTTTATTCGCAAATCGGCAGTACCTACATTTCTAAGCAAAAGCGTTTGGCTTCGATTATTTTCAGAACTAGGCGGAAAACTCACTAAAGATTTTGCACTTAAATCCTTAATAGCATTCGTAACTTCTGTGCCGTTTAAGTTGCTAACATATATTTCGGGACCAACGGGAGCAACTACATTTCCCGAAAAATTAAGCTCGTAAACAGGAACGTTAGGGTCGTTAGAGTTTATAAGCAATTGGCTTGTTTTTACCCCTACTGTTGTAGTGTTTAACGCCACAATTACGTCTATTCCTTGCTGTGGTGCTAGTACTCCTGCGTAGGCACTTGGCGTAATAGTAAAGCCCATACCAGAAAAGGTGAGAGAAGAAATAGTTAATGCGCCATTGCCATTGTTCCTGATTCGCAGTGTTCTTTCTACTAAATCGTCTACATTATGAGTACCGAATTGCCTAGTTGCTCCTAGCGGAAAGCCTGTTAAATCGCCTATAAACTGTACAGAAATAGCGGGTTCTAGTTCTATTACTCTGCCTTCTAAATTAATTACATAAGCAGGAGTATCGGGGTCGTTACTATTAATAGTTACTGTGCCTGTTTTATTGCCTATGCTACTTGTATTTACTTCAACCGATAAATAACGTTGTGTATTTGGAGCAACAATAGCAACATCTAAAGAACTATCTTTTATAAAATCGCCTGCAACAACAACCGACGATATATTTAAACTGGCATCGCCAACATTAAGAACATTCAACGCCTGAGCAAGGCTTGCGTTTAATTCTACTATGGGGAAAATAATTTTCCCTGCATTGGGTATGAACACTCCGCTTGCATCGTCATTTACAACAATATTTGGAGTAAAAACAACCACCTCACCACTTAAATTTAGGTGAAACACGGGTGTTTCGGGGTCGTTGGTGTTAATTAATAACAACCCTTCTTTTACACCTACAGTAGCGGTGTCCATTGTTAGGGTTACGCTAACGCCTGTTTGTGCCGGGATATTTCCCGAAGTAAAACCACTTGCCGTAAAACCACTAGGCAAGCCTAAACTGCTCAAATTTAAAACAGCATTACCATTATTTCTTATAATTATTTGGCATGTAGGAATAGTGCCTACTTGTTGTAAGCCAAAAAAAAGCGTTTGATAAGGATTCTTTAAAATGCTATTAGTGGGGCTAAGCACTTCCAGTATTTGCACATTTGGTACGCCTGCTAAAGGACTTTCTACACTACCATTCAAATTAATAGTATAAGGACTATTAGAATCGTCCGAAATGATACTTAAAATACCTGTTTTTGCTCCCCCTGTAGAAGTAAGCATTGTTACAGATATATTTACAAATCCTCCAACAGGAATTGAGCCTGTAAAATTAGTATTAGTAAAATCCGCATTGGATATAACATTGCTTACATTTAAAACAGTATTGCCTTCATTTTTAAGTGTAAACTGCCTTATTACTATTTCACCAATAGTATGATTACCAAATTCTTGAATGCTGTTTATTGCTTTTACTGTATTTGAAGAGGTATCTATTACCGTAAGTTTCGGGGCTAAATTCTGATTAACGCCCCCGTTTAAATTAACAACATAGGCAGGTGTGTCGGGGTCGTTGCTGTTTACTGTTAGTGTTCCCGTTTTACTTCCTGCTGTGTTTGCATCCATCACAACCACAAAAGATTGCTGAGAATTAGGAGACAAAGAACCTACAAAGTTTTGCGCTGTAAAACCTGCTGTTACGCTTACGCTTGTAACTGATAGGTTTTGCGTTCCTATATTTTTAATCGTTAATGAGCGATAAGTACTTGTTCCTATTTCATGGTTTCCGAAGCTTAAAGCCCCGTTGTTAGGTATCGTTTCGCTTGTAAATCCGTTTATTAAAACTATGTTAGGGGTTACGGTTGTCGGTTGCGTTCCCGTTCCTTTCTTCCTAAAAGTCATTTGAGCTTGATAAGTTGTAAGACCGTCTATTGTGTCTATTTCGTATAAAATAGAGAATATACTACTCGCTGTAATTACGCTATCAGCTTTAAATTGCAGCCCTTCAAAACGTGGATTGGTTACCGCCCCTGTTATACTTCCTACTCTAATACTAGCAAGGTTTAAGCCTGTTAAAGTATCGTTCTGAGTAGGATTAACAGAAATCGGAAATAAGTATTCAAAAGTATAATCATCATTTACAAGTTGTGCAGCGGGTGGCACGTCGTTAACTGTTACTGTTACTAACGCACTATATTTTACACCTGTGTAGTCGCTTATTTCATATTCAAAAGTTACATCTTCGGTAGATGCAACTGAGGGCGCAAAATAAGTTATAGTGCCATCTGTGTTTACTATTACTGTACCTTTTGCGGGGTTGCTTTTAATTCTTAAACTAGAAAGTACAAATAGATTTTTATTTATATCATTGTCTAGTACGCCTATTACTACACTTTCATTTTCGTTTACTTCTGCAAAATCGTCTATTGCTTCGGGCGGTTCTTCTACGGTAGGGCTGTTTTGCGTTGTTACGTTTATCGTTCCACAGTGTTCTATTCCTAAATTATCTTTAATAGCATAGTGTACTGTGTAAGTAGAAGGCACACCCACCCAAGCCGGTGCTGTTACTGTTATTACTGCCTCAGTCGGTTTCGCTACTGCTGAACCGCTTGTTACACTTACAACTCGCAAAGTAGGAAATATAAAGCGGTCGGGTCTTATGTCGTTGTCTAAAACACGAACATCTAAAGAGGCACTTTCTTCTATTGTCAATTCATCATCTACACATTCAGAATAATAGGGGGGCGGGTTTGTTGTTGCGCTTGTACTTGTATAACAACCCATATTTACAGTCGCTAAACAATCAGATTTTTCTAAAAAGTCAACAAATAAATAAGGCTTATCACTGTTAAATGTTAAATTATAAGTTCCCGTACTTAGTAAGTCTACACTATCATAAAGCACATTTGCCCCGTTTATGCTTTGCGCAGTACCTTCTGGCATATCGTAAACTCGAACCCGTGATTTCCCAAAGCTAATATTAAAAGTTAGCGCCGCAGTTCCTTGTGTGTCGGCTTGCATCTTCCAAACTGCCAATGTTCGGTTCGGATTGTTATCTCCGTTTATTGTTACCTGAGTGCCACAATCGACTAAACATTTAGTTTCAAATTGCGATAAAACAGGGGCAATACTTAATCCAATTTCAACATTTTGCTTTATAGGGAACTCACGTCTTATCATTATACTATTGTTATATTAAAGCCGTTGTCGCTTAGTATTGTGTTTAGTTGTGTTAGTTCACTTGCCGTAAGTTGAACAGGCAAAGAATCTTTAACCATTTGCAAAGCAGGATGAAGCCTTTTATCCCATTTGTTTGTTCCAAAGCAATTCATAAGCAACGAATAAGCGTTGGCATTTGTAGTGCTTAATGCTCTAATAAAAAAAGTTTCTGAAGGAGAGTCGGCTAGTTCTGTAAGTTCTAAAGCATCCTCTAAGCCTTCCCAATTTTGCAATGCTTTAATTTCTTTCGGGCTTAGTTCTCTTTCTGTGTCTATCCAAACATTATTTACTTTTTCAAATAAAAGTCTTTTTGGGTCTTTATCAGATTGCACAATTACAGTATCAAAATTGAAATTTTTTGCTGCCGTTGTTGCCTTTGCTTTAGTGCTGTATCCCCCCCAATGCCCTTGCTTTCCTTCTGTGTTTTTTACTATGTAATACATACTATATTGTTTTAATAAGCATAACCACGATATAATCTTACCTTGCTGCCTATTGCAAGTAAAATAGATGAATCCCCAAAAACATTAATTTCAGTTATATTTGCATTAGAACTCCATGTGTTAGCAAAATCATTTTGTCCATAATTAAACGGTGCAGTAGGGTTGCCTGAGCCATTCCAATAAACACCTGAACTAACACCATAAATAAGTCTTTGTGTCGAATTGCTCTTAGGGTTCATTATTAACAGTCTCATGTAACCTGCGTTTTGTCCGCTTGGTGATAATATTGCATTTGTTCCTATTAGCGTAGAACTTGAAGTATCATATAACGCTCTATAATTAGAACCGCTGTCATTATTAAATCTTAAAAGAACAACATAAATACTCGCTGTAGATGCCACGCAATCCACAAACTCTATAATATAACTTTCCCCGTCTGCTAAATTTGAATTTGTATCTAATCCTGTAAAGTTAAATATTCCTGTTGGGCTTCCTGTTACTACTTTTTCTTCAATTAAAGTCCATCCTCCACCACCACCACCACCACTACTTCCATTTGCAGCTGCTGTAATCCTTCCTTGTGCGTCTACTGTTATATCTGCGCTTGTATAACTGCCAGGCGTTACGGCTGTATCCTCTAAATTTATTTCAGGATTAACGGGGTCTGTAATATCTACATCTATGCCCGTTCCGCCTACTACGCTATCTATTACGCCCGTCTTTAAACTTGCTAACTTCGCTTTTTCGGCATCTGTAAAAGCGTTTGTGTCGGCATTGGATTCGTAAAGCGATTTTAGTTCCGCTGCGTTTAGTACTACTGAAGCGTTGTTAGTAGTAGTATCTATCCAAGCTACTCCGTCCCAGCTCCAGATAGTATCTGTACTTCCTACTTTTGCAAAATCTTCTAAGTTCGCGGTTGGGTGAGCAATATTAAGAGCTACCGGTGTAGTATAGAATCCCTTGTAACCGAGTTGTATTCCATCTAGTTTAATTCTATCTGCAACGGTTAAAAGTTGGCTTAGCGTAAGACTATTTAAAAGTGATAAATTACTATGTGTATGCCCGTCAACCGTTCCGCCTAATACTTGCGTTGCGGCGTTTTCTTGCACAATTTCGGAGTACACTAAGTTGGTGCCACCGTCCGAGATATACCGCAAAAATATTAAGTTGTTTACGTCTGTTTTATAGCCTGAGCCACCTATATTAATTGGTGTAGGTATAATTGTCGGCTCGGTCGGGCTGTTATGCCTTAGTAATACTCTAACGCCGTTTTTTGCATCTGTAAAGTCTAGTGTGATGTTTCCCGTTAGTGCAGTAGGATAGCCACCCGTTCCATCTTCTTTAAATGTTACCGCTAAATCATTTCTGTTTTCAACTTTATTCGCTGCTGTGTATAATACATTCGGTATCATTTGGGGGCTATTAAAATCGTCCTCCGTTGGGTCGTGGTTGTAACTTCTAATTATAGAAAGAAACTTTCCAAACAGCCAGTTCAAGCTCCATCCCACAGTATCACGTAAGGGCTGCCCCTCCCGCTCACCCGAAAAGCGTTCGTTGTTTTCGTCGAGGGCATCGTAGTTGCGCACGCCGCTCGGCTCAAAGCCTGCTTCTGCCGGGGTGCTTTGGTCTAATATATCTCCTTCGTTGGCCATGTTTTAATTCTTAGTATAGGTTAAGCAATACAATTGTCCGTTTTTTTTATATCTCCTTCTAAAACCTGCCGCATTGTTTTGGTAATAGATGTTTGAAGGCAGCGTACTATTACACACAGGCGGATTTGTCGGGTTTTCTATACCCTCAAAACCACTAAACTGCCTCCTATCGTCTAGCTGTACATACACAGGCAGAAAGGCTTTATTAGGCAAATTGGGGTCAATCAAATACGCCGTAAACGGAAAGTTGGTACTGAGCCTTCCGCTTAGTTTTTGTTTGGTCGTTTTTTGCGCTTCGTAGCGTTTTTCGGTAAGTAGTTCTATAATAGGTTTTTGGGTTTGTATGCCTAGTTCGCTCCAAAGTTGCGTTATGCTGCCATCTTGCAGGGTAAACGCTCCTTTATAGGTGTTCTTTGCATTGTTTTGTAAAGGCACATCGCCCGCTTCTACTTCTAAAGTGCTTTTGCTTATATATCTCCGAGGGAGATTTTTTGCTTCGTAGGTAAGTTCTTCTTCAGGAATGGTATTATTGGGTAAATACTTTACCTCTAACTCTTTGTACTTTACACTATCTACTAAAAAAAATGTTTGTACACCTTGGTAGAGCGTAAGGATTAAGTCCGAATCGGTACCAATACCTACAAAATCGGCAAGGGGTACTTGCACCTCAAAGCTGTTCCAGGTGTTTGCCTTACTGCCTTTAAATAAAATATTGTTCTCAGGGTCTAAAAACGCCCCAAAATTGCCCTTAAATACACCGTCTACCTCGGTAACAGTAAGATATTTACGGATACTGTTATCATCAAACCGAAGCGAAAAATAAAGCCTGTGGTTATCGTTATCGCCTGCGTTTTCGGCTTCTACAAACCATTTAAATTTTAGTACAACAATTGCAGGTTCAAATAGATTATTTACGAAAAAGGGCTTTCTTATCTCTAAAGTTTTCGCATTCGCCAACGAGGTAGCATTCCCTTCAATGCTTACATTGTATTTTCCCTCTTCGTTTACTTCTCTTTTTATGCTTGCCGTACCTGTCCACCCTGCTAGGGTGTTTTCATCAATAAAGTCGGTTTCTACAAAACCTTTTGCCACAAAGTTATTAGGCTGTAAGCTTTGTGTTACCGTTAAACTTTGTAGTGCAGGTTCAACATCGAGCCGAGTGGCGTTGTCGATCCACTTTATCTCGTTGGCACTGCCGTCTTTGGTGTTTATCCTTAAATCTACCGTTTCGCTGCTTATATATGTGCCTTCATAATCAAATTGCCTACGCGTATACGCCCGTGTCGATAAATCTACTTGTTGTATATGCCAGGCTGCTTTATACTGAAATACCCTTGCTCTAAAAGGCGTTAAAAGGGTTTTTAAAACCTCATAACAATCTTTCCCCGCCAGTGCTTCAGTATCGTAGTAGGTCTGTACGAGCGGACTCAAAGCAACATCGTGGTTGCTTTCGTATAAATTGAGGTTTTCCCACAGAGGCAGCTCAAAATTAAGTTGATTCAGGCAGAATAAAACAATTTGTAACACGCTCTGCCTCCCCATTATGGGGCTACCATCTAAGTTTATATAATCTATCTTTTTGAGCAGCCCTAAGTCGGTTGCGGTAGCTTTCACCGCATAAGGAGGGTCGCTAAAGGCTTCGCTGTATTGGCTCGCTACTATCCATGCTTTGTGGTACAGTACCCCATCTTTATAAATTTCTACCCTGTTTTCGTTCCATCTATCTGCGTAAAGGTCAAACAATGCAAAATCACTCTCAGAAATTAGGTTTATATCTACCACGCACGATTTCACCACCTCAAAAGCCGAATCGTTACGCCTGTTTAGAGTGATAGAAAGCGGATTCCCCGCTGCTTTTATTTCCTCGGTAATGCCTGTGTAGTTTTCTTTTAAGATAGAAATAAGGGTTTCCGCATTCGTATCATCGTCGTAGCACATTCTAAACCGCTCTTGGTAATCGCCTGCTGCAATCTGAACAGGTACAAAAATAGAGACTTGGTAAGTACAGCCCTTTTCATCTTTGGTATATACCGTGTAATCGCCTGTTGCCAAGCCCGAAAACACGTTGCTGCTTTGGAAATTTGTATTGTCAATAGAATATAAAATACCATTGTACGTAGAAGTTGCCGAAACGGTAATTTGCCCATCGGCAACAAAAAAACCCGAAGCGGGGCTAACTGCTACTGGCGTTTGTATGGTTAAATCGCAAGTAATTACCTCGCAAAACGAACTGTTTTCTGTAGGGAGCTTCTCCGCATAAGGCTCCGCTTCAATGCGCCTGAAACGCACCAAGGTAGTAGCAGGATACCCAAGCGCACCACATTCTCGGTAAGCAGCTATTTCGCCAACGCCTACGGGGTGCGGCCCTGCGGTAACCATATTATCACTTAAAAAAAAATTGATAATACCGAGTACCTTATCGTAACGCACCTCTGCTGTAACTCCTTCGTTGGGGGCAGGAAAGTCTTCTAATATAAATAAAAGCTCTTGGCTCATATCACAAAATCGTTACGGTTTGCATTGTTATTTAATAGGATTTGTAACTGCTCCCCACTAATGGAAATGCTCCCAAATATTTCCTGTTTGCTCCCTCCACCGCCAAGCATATCCGCCAAACGGTTATTAGGCACTATACGAGAGGCTCCCGTAGCTTCTAACTCAGGGCCTCGCTCCCCTACAATACGCAAACCACCCAAGTGATTTCCCCCCGTGGCAAACTTCGGAATCAGTTTTTCAAACAACGCCCCCGCACCAACCCCCGCCGCTCCTGCAAGAGCCACTGCAAACGGGCCCGTTACGTTGGCACTTTTTAAACTATTAGATATTGCTGCTGCAATTCCTTGCGAAATCAATGCTTTTATAATGCCTCTTATAGCATCTTTAATAGTTGCCGCCCCACTCGCTACCGACTGCACCGCTTGCGAAAAACTACTCGCTATATTCTGCCCAAATGCTGCCAAGGCTTCATTAGGCTTTTGGAGGGCTTCGCCTAACTCTCCTGTTTTATCAATTAAAGGCTGTAATTGCTTCATAAAAGGAGTTAAGTCTTCGGGGAGTTTAGGCAGTAAGGGTATTTCAAGAGCTTGCACAGCTTGCGGTGCTTCCCCTTCAGCATCAGGTCGCTGTAGTGCGCCCGATATGCCTGTTCCCAATGTTTTGGTGTTTTCTACAAGACTTTCTCCCCCTTTTTTTATTACTTCGTTTGTGCCTTCAATACTATCAAAAACAGAATTTTTTAAGCCTACAAAGGTGTTTTTAATATTATCGGCAACACTCCCTAAAGCCGCCGTAAACGTAACGGGTGGAGTGGTTCTAAGTGTTTCTAACGCATCGGACATAAAGCCTTTTAGTGCTTCCTTTGCCCCATCGAACGTAATGCCAAAGGGTTTTGTGAGTCCTTCTACCGAAGATATTAAACTAGCAATAGCAACACTAAACTGTATTTGTAAACCTGCCCAAAACCGTTTGAAAAATACTGATACTGGCTCCCAAGAATCGTAAATTGCTTTAGCTACTAAAATTAAACCTCCAACTACTGCAACAATGGCAATTATTTTTATTGCTGCAATGCTTATCGCCAATGCCACACCTCTAAAAATAGGGATTAATTTTCCAACTACTAATAATACAGGCCCTATTGCTGCCGCTAATGTTCCCATAATAGCAATAATCTGAACCAACTTAGGGTTTAATGTGCTAAGAGAACGCAGTAATTCGGTGGCCTTTGTTACCAATGCCGTAAAAAACTCTAAAAGCCCCGAATTAGCGAGTGCCAACTGTACTGCTTCAAAAGCACTTGAAAGCCCTTTTAAAGCCCCATTTAAACCCTCCATATTTTTAGCTGCTATCGCTGCCGCCGTTCCTCCTGCTTTTTCTAAATCACCCGAAAGTTGTCCTATTTTTTTAGAGCCTGTCGCTAACAATATATTAAATTCCTGAAATGCCTCTGCACCAAAAAGGGTAGCTAAAGTATTTGCTTGTTGCTTTTGTGTCATCCCTTCCATTCTGTTCTCTAACAAGGCTATTGTTTTTTCTACACCAATAAACTTTCCTTGCGAGTCGAAAAACTCTAAGCTTAATTTGCTCATTACCTCACTCATTGCGGCTGTAGGCTTTGTAAGTCTTGTTAACGCTGTGCCTAATGCTCTTGTGCCTAAAGAACCTTTCAGTCCGTTGTTTGCCATTACTTCTACTACTGCTGCTGCATCTTCTAAAGTAACTCCAAATGCCGCGGCTGTAGGCCCTAAATAATTCATGGCATCGGCAAGTTGGTCTAAGTTGGTATTAGAACTTACCGTTGCTTTAGCAAGCACATCAACCACTCTACCAGTATCTGCCGCCGTAAGCCTAAATTGAGAAAGTATATCCGTAGCTATATCACTCGCTCTGCCTAAATCCACATTACCCGCTGCGGCTAAATTTAAAACACTTGGTAACGCTTGTAATTGTTGCTTTGCATTAAACCCCGCTTGTGCTAAAAACTCTAGCCCATTAGCCGCCTCCGTAGCAGAAAACTGCGTAGTAGCCCCTAATCTTTTTGCTAAAGAGGTTAGTTGCGCAATTTCTGCACTTGTCGCCTGGCTTTTTGCTTCTACTCTTTTCATCGCCGCCTCAAAGTTGCCCGCAGTGCGCAAAGAAGCCACGCCAAAGGCTACCAATGGTGCGGTTAAACTGACCGATAACGTTTGCCCTAAGCCAGTAAGACGTTTAGAAAGCGGCTCAAACGAACGTTCCATCTTGCGCACTTGCTGCTCTGTTTTGGCTATCTCTTTGCTTAGTTGCTTTATTTGGTTGCTATCTACACTTAAACTACGTGTTTTCTTTAGGGCATCGAGCTTACTGCCTAAATCGCTTAAAGAGTTGGCTAATGGCTTGGTGGCTTGTGCGCTGTTGTTAAAAGTCTTTTTTAACCGCTCGCCTAGCTCCCCTAGTTTAGTGGTTACCTCCTTCAAGTTGTCGCTGATATTTAACTGAAAATCCATACTTTATTTTGCCTTCTCGTTTTAACTTTTCAATCAGTTTACTTTGTGCTGCTGCGGTTGTGTTGGGTTGTTTTTCGTTCTCCTCCCAAGGGAAAGTAGCCACATCGGTTAGTTTAAGCCTTTTACCCTTCTTTTGGTGGGGTTGTAAAAAGCCATGCACCACAAACCGAGCCTGTTCCCAACTGCCCTGATATGCCTGCTCTTGCCGCTGTCTTGCTCCTTCTAAATACTTTAGTAGGTGTAAAAAAGGGGCAGTTTTTAGCGTTTCGTAACTAACGCCCAACTGCCCCGCTTCCCTTATTAAATCGCTAACGCTCCAGCTTACTGCTCCGTTTCCGCTTTTTTTTCTTGGGGTGCTTTGCTTTTATCTTCTGGCAGTACTAACTCAATCAGGGTTTTTAAGGCTTTCCCTTTTAGGTCGAACCAACTAAACACTTGATGTGCGCTGTGTTCAAACTCTTGCCCTTTTGCCCATGCGCCCGCCACAAAAACGGCATACACCAGTTGCTTTATAGCGGTTAAACTCCCAGCATCTACCTGTTGTAAGGTTTCCGAAACGGGCTTGCCGCTTTGCTGCTCCACCATTTCCATAGCATTCAAATCAAATACTACGGGGTACACTTTGCCATTTATTCTAAATGCTTGTACCATATTAAGGAGTTGGTATAGTAGCTTTAGTAAGGGGCCCTATTCCTGTAAAAGCAGCCGAATAAGAGGCAATCTCTTCATAGGGTGCGCTTTCGCTGTACGAGGTCATGTAAGCCGCGCCTGTCCACTCCATATCTCCAGTTTCAGATGTGGTCCAACGTAGCGTTACCTTTGTTTTTCCGTTAAACACATTAAAAAATTCTTCGCTGTTGTGTGCGTTGTCATAAATGATGAGTCCTTCTACATCTACCGACCAGTTGCGCCTGCCCGGTACGGCATCGCTCCAGCCCGAATCACCCTTGCAACTTGCCTCTATCATTTCGGTTTCTAGGTTGATGGTGGCAGAGGTAGCGCACCCAATTTCTACCCAAGTAGAACCCGCGGCAGTGTCTATAAACACTTTCAAGTCCGTTCCGTTTAATTTTCCTGTTGTTGGCATCTTATAAATTGATAAAAATTTGAATAGTAATTATATGCTCTACCATGTTGCCAGGGTTTTGGTCGAACGCTACTGAAACTAGCTTGGCTTTTTTAAATACGCCTTCTTGCTCGTTGAGTAACTGTATTAAGGTGTCGGTTAACTTAAATAAAGCCGTTACGCCACTTGTACCTGTGGTAACATGGTATAAATCGGTTACCAAATGTAACCGCAGCGGAAGGTACAAACTGTAGCCACATACGCCTTTTGTGCCTGTAAAATCTAACGTAGGGTATTCTATAAACACCGCAGGGCGAGGAAAGGGGTTTTCAGAGGCAATTTCTTGCGTCTGTCCGCCCCAGTAATCAGCGTGGCAATTTAGTTTATCCTCAATTTCTTGTAATAGTTCAATATGGAGTGCTGCAAAACTCATAAAGAGTCCACCAAGGAGTCTAAAGTTTCTTTTACGCTAGGGTAGTCTCGCTTTATAAGCTCCTTTATTTGCTCTGTATTGTCTTTGTTGTCATCCGTAAGGATTTCAATCAACGAGGCTATAAAGGCTAAAACCACCTTTACTATTTCTAGTACATTGCTTTTTAAGCTGTTCTCTATCAGTTGACTTAGGGCTTCAAAACCCCATTTAATTAATAGCTTTTTCATGTTTTATCTAAGATTTTAGTTATTTTTTGTAATGCTTCCGCCGTCATTTTATTACTTTCAATTATGTTTATAAGAAACATATTGTCGCCTTTTAGCTTCTGTATCGAATCCTTCATATACAAAATGTCTTGGGTATTCAACTCTGTACGCTTCTCGTATTCAATTAAAGAGTCTTTCAACTCGTCTAATTTTGTTACTATCTGCTGAGTCATCACTGTTAAGGTGGCAATGTCTTTTGAGTGTTCTGCTTCTTTCGTGTCTTTATTAGCTAAAAAAGCGTATAAAACACCCAAAAGCCCCAAACCTCCTATAACTAGCGATATAATTGCTGAGTTATCCACTATGAGCTTGCATCTTGTACAATTGCTACAATACCGTTTGCGTTTGCTCTGCGTTTTCTGCCTCCCATTCTTAGGAGGGCAGAGTACACATTGCCATAGTACTCAGGTTTATCTAAATCTTCAAAGAACTTCACTTCACCTAATGCCATTTCTACCTGGTTGCGTTGGTAGGCAATCGCAACGTCATTGTCTGTTGCTGCTGCTGCGGCACCGGGTTCTTTTACAACTGGGGTTCCCGCATTGGTATATACGGCTGTTCCACTGCGTTCTTGTAGCTCAAAACCGTATAGCCTTCCTATGCTACCGCTGCGCATATCTAACTCTAAAGCACTATCGCGCGCCAGTAACGCAGTATCATTCATAAGTTGGTCTAACAAATCGCTACTTACTAGCAAGTACCTGTCTTCTTTAGGTACATTTTGCTTGTTTAAGGCAGTCCTCGCTGCTTTTATATCATCTTTTGAAAACAGTTTTCTGTTGCCCGTTGCCGAAGGTAAATGTGAAAGTACTGCTGCACCTGTGGTTCTTATTACTGAGGCGGCTGCGGTATTAGCTGCGCCTGTGTAGGTAAATGCACGTAGCCATTCGTAAATCACCCAATCGGCAGTAGTTTCTTGTAATCCTCCTATGTGTTCATTCAATACGCTGCCGATTTTATCGTAACTCAGCTCTACCTGCTCTGCATAATCAATTAGGACTGGGTCGGTAGTAAACTCGTCAAGCACATATACTATATCAGTATCGGTTCTTTTGGCAATAGTGGCGGGCAAGCTGCTTCGGTTGCGGGCTACGGTAGGTTTTGCCCCTGCTTGCGGAATGTGTACTACCTTGCCGGCTACTACAAATTCATCTGCTCTAAAACAGGTTTCAAAAAACGGATTTGCTTTAAATAGGTTTTCTATAATGTAGGTAGTCCAAATCTCTTTTTGGATAGCCAAAGCGGCCCCCTTTGGCGCAGTATAAGAAAATGGATACGACAAAAGCGTAAAGCTTATTAAGCAGCTAAACAATAGCGGAGTATCAAACACTGCTGCAACTACGGAGCCTATCAGCATTGCGGTAAATGCTGTAAACAGAAATAGCCTAAAGGCATTCATTAATATGTTTTTGGGTTTCATTAGCGTTTTGCTTTTTATAAGTGGTAAATAATTTATTTCAAGAGTTTTTTAGAGTGTTTTTAATAGCGTTTGGTACGCTTCCGGCTGTTGCTCTCTCATTTCTTTTAAACCTGCGGGGTCTTTCTTTTGCCATTCCGTAAATGTCCAGTCTTTGCGCTGCTCTTGTTTTTCAATAGCAATTCGGCTGTGTACAGGCTCATAGGCGGCTTTGCTATCTAAGATAGTTTTAACCGCATCGTAGTCTTTTAAAGCTAATTTGGTGTACACTTCTTCTTCGCTCGCTAGTATCTTCTTGGCGGTAATAGCTCCTTTTACCAATAGCTCGGCACGTTCCTGTTCCTGCGCTGCTTCTAAGTCGTTAATGCTTTTCTCAAGATGCGTAATCAAGGCTTCTTTTTGTGCAATCGTTTGCGTTTTTTCCGCTACGTCTTTCATTAGTAGGTGTATTTTATCCACAATCGCCGTAGGCTCTGCTTCTACTTCTAACGATTTGGCAATTAGTTGTAACTCTTTCATTTGCTCAGAGGGGTTAGGGGTATAGGTTAAATTTTGTTCAAAACTCTTTTGTAATGCACGCTTTAAAGTAGCGTCGTAATTAGCAGGAATCAGCACGCAGCTTATTTCTAACAGCATGGAACGCTCCACGGTCTCGTCTGTCAATTCAGAGCCTCCAATGGGGAGCGTACCAACGCTAAATCCACTCATAAAACCATTTTCGTATTTGTGTTTTAGGAGATTCCCAAGAGGGTCTTGCTCATCAAATACAGGCGTTCCTACCAACTTACCTTCGCTTTTTTGTAAGTTTTCTACTTTGCCAATACTAAACGCGCTCCTGTCGTGCCTAAATAGCAACACGGGGTTTTGCAGATATGCAGTTAAATCCATGCCCTCTACACTTACTTTTTGTCCGTGTAAATCTTTAATAAACTCGTTGGCGAAAGTGGCTTGTTTCATTTTGCTTACTTTTTTATCGTATTGCAATTTTACAAGCCTTTTGCTACATTTTTAACCCATATTTTTTTATTGTAAGGTTATCTTACTTCTTTTTTACGGTATATTTGCTACATATATGAGCATTATTTTGTATAGGCTCTCATTTTAACCCTCTTAAATTTTCATCTTTGTATGGTAAGAATACAATTTCAAACACCCGACAGTACAAAAAAGAAATTGAAGGTGCTTGCAAAGCAAAACGGTTTAGACCTCGGTACTTACATCCGTTTTAGGCTCACTAATATAATTAGCGAGTACGAAGCACAGCACGGAACTATAGAAGAAAACAAAAAGGCTGAATAACCCTTTTAAAACCTTTTAAAATCAACTGTTTTTCTTTTTTAGTGTATTGAGTTGTTCGGGGTGTTTTAATGGATTAAAACGGCTTATTTAGAATGGCACAAAAAAACGAACAAAAAAGGCAGCTCGCTCAATCGCTTTTCTTAAATACAGATAAGAACCTGCAAGAAATTGCCGAGGTGGTTGGCGTTACTGCTAAAACTATATCCGAATGGAAAAGAAAATACAAGTGGGCAACTTTAAAGAGCATTACCGTGGTCTCTAACCACGAAATCCTAGCAAATCTATACCACCGTGCGCTTACCCTTAGTGCCGACCCTCATTTTTCAACAAAAGAAATGGTAGATTTAAAAGCCTCTATCGACTTCTTTAGCCCCGATAAAATTAGCCTTGATACCGTTTTAACCATTATGGAGGAGTTTGTTGCGTTCCTTTCTACGCACACCCCCAATTTGGTAGATTTAAAAGTGCTTAATCAGCTTCAGAACGATTTCATCAACTTTAAAATAAAGCAATATGAAATCTAAAAAAGCAATCAAAGAACGCTTGCAGCGGTGGCAGTTGGTCTGTGCCGAAGTGCAACAGGGTACACAGGTAGAAGGGAAAGAAACCGCAACAGAACAAAAAAAGCGGATAGAAAAACTTTTAAATAACTACGCCGCTTTTGTGTCTTACTACTTTCCGCATTATGCTAAATGCGCTCCCGCTGCCTTTCATATACAAGCAGCCAACAAAATAGCCAAAGAACCCAAGTTAAGAGCTGTTTTCGAGTGGGCCCGGGGCCACGCTAAATCGGTAACCTTCGATATTATGATTCCCCTGTGGCTAAAAGCTAAAAAGGATTTAAAAGTGATGGTGTTGGTAGGCAAATCGAGCGAATCGGCAAATACATTACTTTCCGACTTACAGGCAGAACTGCAATACAACCAACGCTACCTCGCCGATTTTGGCGCACAGGTAGCCTTTGGCGATTGGCAACAAGGGAATTTTGCCACGCTCGACGGCTGTGCCTTTTTTGCCCGCGGTAGAGGGCAATCGCCCAGAGGGCTGCGTAAAAAGGAAGAACGACCTGACTATATTGTGATTGACGACCTCGACGACGACGAACTGGTAGAAAACCCCGCACGGGTGGCTAAAATGGTCGATTGGATTAAAACCGCCCTATTTGGCGCAATGGATATGGGCAGAGGTCGCTTTATTATGGTGGGCAACCGCATTCATAAAAGTTCAGTATTGGCGAACATGGCAGCTACAAAGGGTATTTTTCACTCTAAAGTAAACGCTACCGATACTAAAGGAAACCCATCCTGGAAAGAAAAATACAGCAAACAAGAAATTAAAGAGGCAATTAACTTTATAGGCGAGCGCGCAGCGCAAAAAGAGTTTTTCAATAATCCCGTACAGGCTGGCTCTGTCTTTAAAAAAGAATGGCTGCAATATAAAACCATGCCCGCTAATGCTATTTACGAGGCTATTATTGCCTACTGTGATCCTTCTTTTAAAGCAAGTGCTAAAAACGACTACAAGGCGGTGGCCGTCTTGGCTAAACCAAAAGCAAGTACAGAGCTGCACTTGCTCGATGTGTTCGTAAAACGCTGCTCGGTTACAACCATGGTGCAATGGTTTTACGATTTGCACGAAAACGCCGAAGCACAAAACAGGCTTATAAGCTACTACATGGAAGCTATCTTTATGCAAGACCTTATTTTCGACGACTTTCAAAAAGAAGGCGTAAAACGAGGCTACCAACTGCCCATACGTGCCGATATGCGCTCTAAACCCGATAAATTTCAGCGTATAGAGTCTATTAGCCCGTTTTTCGAGCGGTCGGCTATTTGGATAAACAGCGCACTTAAAAACAGTGCCGATTGGCAAGTGGCACAAGAGCAGCTCCTTTCTATCGAAAAAGGCAGCCGCTTCCCCGACGACTTCCCCGATGCCCTCGAAGGGGCGGTGTGGCTCTTGCAGCGCATTAGCCGCCTACAAGCTGCAGCCCCGCCTTTACTCTTTAAACGAGAACGAAAAAACGCTTATTAATTCACCTTTAAATACCTTTTAAAATGGCTGTAAAAACTAAAATTACACAAGATGCTAACAACAGTTTTCGCCCTGCGGTACTGTTTACGTACCAAACCGCCTCTACCGAATTAGAGGAAATCGTTTTTAAAGAACTCGTTGCCCAAATGGAAGCGGGCAGCGGTGCTACCAATGTAATTAAACACCGCAAAAACGATAACGCCGATGGCACTACAACGCTCGAAATTTATACCGAACCTGCTCCTGCTCCTTAAAAATGATATTCTTAAACGATAACGACCTGAAACCCTTTATCCAAAACAGTATCTTGCAGAGTGTTATAGAGCAAGATACCGCCGTTTTGGGGCAAGTAGAGCGCATTGTGATAGAACACATTAGCTCCTACTTACAAACGCGCTACGATGCGGCCGCCGTTTTTGCTAAAACTGCCCAAGACCGCAACCCTGTAATTGTAATGTATGCCGTAGATATGCTCTTGTATCATATACACAGCAGGCTAACCCCTAACCAAATCCCCGAAATTAGGGAAGTGCGCTACGAGAACGCCGTCGAATGGCTCAACAGCATTGCAAAAGGTAAGCTCTCCGCCAACTTGCCCGAAAAAACAGAGCAGAGAGCAAACGAGGGTAATAATATCTTTTTGGCAACCGAACACAAACGCAATAACCGATACTAACATGGCTAAAAAAAGAGGCGAGCAAGAGGTGGTAATTAATAAAATTGATGTCTATAAACTCAATAGACAGCAAGTAGACGTGCAGAAATGGCGAAACGCTTTAGAACAAGCAGAGCGAAAAAACCACCCCGTCCGTAAAAACCTGTATGAAATCTACGAGGAAATTCTGCTCGATGCACATTTAAACGCTATCTACAAAAAACGTATTAGGAACGTAAAAAATACCAAAATACGCTACCAAGAAGAGGGCAAGGATACCGAGCAAATAAATAAAGATTATTTTCAAGCCCCGTGGTTTATACAGCTTGTAAAGCACATCATGGAAACCGTTTTTTACGGGCATACCCTATTAGAGTTCACCGTGTACGATAACTATGTAGATAAGGTACACCTTATCCCTCGCCATCACGTACACCCTAAACAGGGTACAATTACCTTAAATAGCTATATACCTTCTACTAAAAACGATGTGTACACGGTTAACTACAAAGAAGAGCCTTACGCCTCGTACTTTTTAGAAATACAAGCCGACGACGAACTAGGCTTGTTTAATATTGCCGCAGCCAATACCATTTTAAAGCGAAACGGCAGTATTGACTTCGCTAATTTTGTGGAGATTTTCGGCTCGCCTATTAGAGAATACCGTTACAATGGTGCCGTAGGTGGCGCAAGAGAAGAAGCCGAAAAAATTGCCCAAGAGGCAGGAAACAGCGCAGCCATTGTACTGCCCGATGAGTACGTTGCACTTCATTTGCACAAAGGAGCAGAAAACGGCAACACTAAAATACATACCGATTTCTTGCAAATGCTAAAAGATGAACTAACCGTACTTGTACTTGGGCAAACAATGACCACAGGGAACGGCTCTAGTCGCTCACAGGCAGAGGTACACGAGCGCACCGAGCAGCAAGTTATCCGAGAAGATAAAATGTTTGTGGAGTATGTACTCAACTGGCAACTAAAAGAAATACTCCTAAAGCTAGGTTTGCCACTTAGCGAAAAAGGCTATTTCTCTTTTGAAGAAGAAAACACGCTGCCCATAGATAAACAGCTCGAAATGGATTTGCAGTTAGCCACCATTGTGGAAATTGACCCCGACTACTTCTACACTAAATACAAAATCCCTAAACCAAAAAAAAAAGCCTAGCAACCATAGATAAAACCTTTCATAAATCTACCGTTGAGGCTTTTTACCGCTATCCAAAAGAAAAGTTATTACTTGCCAAATCGTTCGATGAAACAGAAACACAGCCACTACAAGCCGCCATCAGCAGCCTTCTACAAACGTTGTTTGGGAATGCGCAGCAAGGCAAACCACAACCCATTACCCACCAACGCCTCTTTAACGAAACGTATGCCCTACTCGCCCAAGCGGTCGAAAAAGGATACGGAAAACAACGAATAGCTTACAATGTACAAGACGAAACCCTTGTAAAGCTTTTAGAACAAAATGTGCAGGTGTTTGTGGCCGCTCAAAACTACCAACAACTCAGAGACTTAACCAACGCTTTAACCGACGAAAACGGCTTTATACGCAGTTTCCAAGCCTTTAAAAAAGCTGCCGAGCCTATTATTGGAGCATACAGTGGCTATTTACAAGCCGAGTACGACACTGCCATTGCCTCCGCACAAAATGGGCGTAAGTGGATAGAGTCGGTTAATAGTGCCGATACACTCCCCTTTTTAGAATACCGCACCGCTAACGACGAACGGGTACGTCAAAGCCATCGCCCACTCAACGGAGTAGTACTACCCGTAAACGACCCTTTTTGGGATAGCTACTACCCACCCAACGGATGGCGATGCCGCTGCTTGGCACAACAACATACCGCTAGTTATGGCGAACGCAAGCGTACTAAAACCAAGCCCGAACTAGATATACCTCCCGTTTTCCGTAACAACCCTGGCAAAACAGGGCGCATTTTCCCCGAAAAACACCCGTATTTTAAAATAAGAAAAGAAGAGTTTAAAAGGGTAACTGAAAAATTAGGAATAACACATCCCTTTGAACTCATATATACTAGTAAAAAAGGAGGGAAAGTTTTTGAAATACCTAATTCTCAAAATAAAATAGAGCGTACCTCTAACCGTAAAATAGCCAAGGTTTATGCCGATAAAGGCTTTAATGTACGTTTACTACCCATAGCAAAACAACAGGGTATTATTAGCTACGATGCCTTTATTGAAGAACTTGCCCTTCCTATCGACTTTAAAGAACCCAAAACAGCAAAAGGAGAAAACGCCGTTTTGCAATCGCTTCGCTTCAAAAAAGGAAGGGAAAAAGAGAATGTAGCTATCGTTTTAAATAGTAAACATACAATAGATACTATCGCAAATGGATTATCAGCGCGATTGGGCGATGGAGAAAGAGGTAAGTTTATAAAAAATATACATATTATTATGAGCGATAATACTATTATTCAACTCACAAGGCAAGAAATTATAAATGAAAAACACTTTGATATTCTCCGTAAAAAAGGAAAGCAACTATAATAATATAGTTGCTTTGGTAGGGCATCCCGCACGCGGGTCGCCTGTCAATCTATCATTACATTCACAGGCGACGTACTTATACTACAAAAGTAATTTAATTTTAGTTCTATGCAAAAATTCAATCCAAAACAACTCGAGCGCAGGCTCTTGCAAATGGTACTAAAAATTCCTTTGCTACTAGGCAACGAGGCAGTTAACTTCTTTCAAGATAGGTTCACCCAAGAAACCTGGATTGATAAAAGCCGCAAGCGATGGAAGCCCCGTAAAAACAAAGCCGATAAGGGCAGAGGGCTGCTCATTAAAAGCGGGCGGCTACGGCGTTCTATTCGCATTTCCCGCCTATCGGCTAAACAGGTAACTATTTCTACCGATGTGCCTTATGCTCAAATACACAACGAAGGCGGTACTATTAACCACCCCGGCGGAACGCCTTACATCCCCTTTAACAGTAAATACACTAAACGTAAAAAAAAGGGAAGGCTAGGGATTGAGAACCAAATGGTATTTCTTAAAAAAGATGGCAGCTACCCCGACGGTGTAAAGTTTACAAAACCGCACCCTATCCCTATGCCCCAACGCCAGTTTATGGGCGATTCGGCATTCCTAAAGAAAAAACTAGAGCGAACCCTTAAACAAGAACTAGAAAAAGCCTTGAAATAAAAAAAGCCCCAAAAGGGGCTTTTTATTTTATCGTAGAACCATTCTTCTGCTTTTTCTCTTTGTTCTTGTTTGCGCATTTGGCTTTCTACACTACCGTAGCCTTTAATAGGTGCATCAGCAAGCCGTTTTAGGCGTTTAGCTTCTTTGTCGAGTAACTCTATTATCAGAGTTAAATCTTCTTCATCAATTAATTCTCTAAGTATCATTACTGTTTAATGTTTTTCGTTTAGTGTTTATCATTCGTTCTACTCTGCGTTGCTCTTTGTCGTACACTGTTTTCCATTCCTTTGTACTGTCTTTATACTGTGCGTACTCTTTTTTTAACTGTGCCAACAAAGCATTACACTGTTCAAGCTCTTCGCCTGAGTGTGCATAGGCTGTCGATAACTCTGCTAGAGTTATGTCGCGCTGTACTATCATTTGCTCTAAGCTGTCTAACTGCTTCTTCTGCCCGTTAATAGCTGTCTTTAAGCCTTCGTTCTCTTGCTCGTAACTGTTGCGGAGTGTGGCTATCTCTGCATTCTTTTCTTCTCGCACCCTTTGCGCTTCTGTACTTGCTTTCATTCGCTCTTGGTGTTTGCGCACAAACAACTCGCCTAGTGC
>CAYMYI010000036.1:0-34621 GCA_964394585.1 uncultured Roseobacteraceae bacterium | reverse complement strand
AGGGTATTATCAAACTGTGGATACACGGAACTATCGAGACGCCAGCTATTTTCGCGATATGCCAACTGTTCTAAGGTAATGGTAGTGTCTTTTGGGGTAATTCTAAAGATTTTAAAAGGTTCACCCAGCTTTAATTTTGCGTCTGGTTTGTTAGGTTTAATCATAAAACAGTCGGTGGTATAGCCTTCCAATACAGCTTTTAGTGTGTAGGTTTTATCGATTTGAAGCGCTATATCGAAGTTTCCTTTATTATCAACTGGCACAATTTGGAAATCATCTCCTTCTGAAGAAGTTGCATAAATCCGAGCGTTATCAAGTCGGTTCCTTGTGTTGCCATCGATTACCAGTCCTGCTATATTGAATTTCTGACGTTTGGATGTTTCTTGTGCATCGCCATCTTCAGTATTGGAGTTCGGATTTTCAGTGTTTTCATTCGTTCCATCATTGATAGGAGGTTCGGTATTACCAGTATTAGAGGTTTCTTCAAAATCTGGGAAAGCGCTTTCATCAAAATCAGGGAAGGCATCTTCCGTGATGTTGGTGTCGGTAATGGCATCTGTAGGGCTTGTAGGCTTAATCGTATTATCAGTGCTTTCATTTATTTCAGCTACTTCTAACGGACTGACATTAATGGTCATGTTTTCTTCATAACTTTCTCCTTCGGGAATTTCCAAAAATATAGGGCTAGAACCATATTGCGGTTTCTCGAAGAATATAGTGTATTTGCCAGCGTATTTAATATCTCCTGCTTTTTTAGTGAATGAAAACTTCCCCTCTATACTGGAGTAGGCTATCGCGATTGTATCTTTTGTGAGGTTTTCAACAAGAACCACTTTAACACTATCAATGGGCTGAGGCGGTTGTGATAAATTAAACCCTTTCGGACGTGCCACGATAGTACCATTCACGGCATAGGTAATTTCTTTGGTTTTATAGGCTTCCGTTTCGAATATTTTATACAGGTCATCATTAAGACCGCCTCTTCGGTTTGAAGTAATATATCCTGCTGTACCAATTGGGTCTAGAATGAGGGCGAAGTCATCTGCTGAGCTATTAATAGGTTCTATCATATGGTAAAGCTGCAAAGGGTTTCCTTCGTTCAATTCAATTTTGAAGATATCGAGTCCCCCGTACCCCCCATGTCCGTCAGAGGCAAAGAATAACATCTGATCTTTATGTAGAAAAGGATGTAATTCGTTTCCTTCAGTATTAATTTTCCCTCCCAGGTTTTCAGGGGTAGTCCAATAGCCATTTACAAAAGTCGAACGGTACAAATCAAATCCTCCCATGCCACCCGGCATATTCGAGGCAAAGTATAATATGGTACCATCGCGGTTTAGTGTAGGGTGGCAAACCGAGTACTCTGTACTGTTAAATGGAAACTCTGTAATGTTTTTCCATTTATCAGTTCGGGTTTCGCGAGAGGCCTCAAATAGTCCTAATCGGATTTCGCCATCACTACTTTTTTCGCGTGGCCATGCGGTATTCAAATTGCGTGTAAATACAATTTTGGTTTCCTGCCGGGCAAAGGAAAGTGGCCCTTCGTGTAACTTTGAGTTGAGTTTTTTATCAAAATAAGTAGGTTGAGTCAATATTTTTTTGCTAGGATCTTCAGGATCTGTTTCAAACAAGCTCAGGTACATATCAAAGTATGTGTCGTTGCTAAATAAAGAGGCATATTTGATTGCAGAACTTTTTTTAAAAGTACCAATGAACACAATGCCTTCATTACCATAATAAGTAGGGGACAGTTCAGGTGCATCTGTGCTAATCGTTGTTTCTTCTACATCATATTTCGTGGTATCTTGTAATAGGCTTTTGGGTTGCTCTAAATACCGAAGAATTTTTTGAACCCGTTGTTCATTAGGGTTCATGGCTTGGTATTTTGCGTACCAGTCTGCCGCTCGTTGTTTATCACCAATTTGATGGAGAGCTCGGGCAAACTCTAAAGTACGTTCTTCATTAAATAGGCTATCGGTTTTAGGGATTTTCTCGTACCAAACGACAGCTTCGTTGGGTTGTTGCAAGTGTAAATGGCTATCAGCTATTTTAGCTTTTAGCTCGTTACTATCAGGATTTTTTTGCAAGGCGAGAAGGTATAGTTCGAGTGCTTGCTTGTAGTAGTGTTTTTTGTAGAAACTATCAGCACGTTTCTGAAAACTCTGAAAGCTACTATTGAATACGGTAGATTGCCCACATACATCGTTTGCGTATAGCAAAAGAAAAGATGCCAATAAATAGAAAAATCGAATCCGTTTCATAGCAAGTAACTTTAAATGGGCATAAGCACAAATAACGTACATAGCATTGGGTTGTAGAAAGTGTTTTTAGAAAATACGGGGTGAAATCACTTTTTCTTTTCTAAAATTGAAGAAGTAATTCAACATGATTTCGTGTGAAGCAGCTCTTGCTTGTGTAAACCCGCTAAACTGAGTATCATAAGAGTAGCCTGCTCGGATTTGCGGAGTAATTTGTAACTGCAATAGTGCATTGAATGAATTGAAGGAGCGCAGTGAAATGCCCGCCCAAATTACATTGTTGAGTACTGCATTTAAGTTGAGGTCGTACGAGATGGCACTTCCACTAACACTTTTCACTAAAATACTCGGATGAAGTTGTAGAATGGTATTTATACCAAATACATACCCTCCTTGTAAATAGATATGGCGTTCGTTATCGATGCGACGTGGATCATTAGAAAATAAATTACCTGTTACTTTTGGAGCAGAAATTCCCACATGCCATCGGTCGGTGTAGTAATATAATCCTGCACCAAACTCTGGGAATCCTTCGCTGTAATTTTCTTGAAATGCAGGATCAGGAAATTGTGTGGTAGCATTGGTATAGTCTGACCGTTGAAACATATATCCTGCCTGAAGTCCCATAGAGAGTTTCCCGTTCTGAAAGGGAATTCGATAGGCATACATACCAAATAGACGAATATTTCGGTGAATCCCGATTTGGTCGTTTACGGCTAGTGCACCCCAAGCGACACGGTCGTTGCCGGTGGGCGCATGTATAGAAAGTGATTGAGTTTCGGGCGCACCTTCGATGCTTACCCACTGGCGCCTCCATGCAGCCGTTATGTTCATTACCTCTTGGCTTCCTGCATATGCCGGGTTAATTACGAGCCCATTAAACATATATTGTGTGAATTGTGCTTCTTGCTGTGCGATTGCTATTTGAACACTGAGCAGCAAAAAACACAATACCCCTACTTTTTTTCTCATAGTATACAAGCGCAAAAGCTGCGTTTACCTTCTCTTTACTTCTACAAAGCCTCGCTTAGGCTTTTGTCCGTTTCCAAGGTCAATTTCATAGAAATAGGTACCTTCGGGGACGATATCATTACCTAGACCGGCGTTTTTTTGGAATCTTCCATCCCATACTCGTTCAATGTTATCGTATTGTTCTGCTTCGTAAATGACAGTTCCCCATCGGTTCATTATCTTAACTTTATTATTTTCAAAGTATTGTAATCCGAAAATAACCCATTGATCGTTGATTCCATCTCCATCAGGTGAAAATCCAGAGTATATTTCTAGATTATCGACCAAGAACTCTTGTACTTCAATGTACACTGAGGCAGTATCGCATAATCCGGTGAGGTCACAAACTCGATAGTCGAATCGGTCGATTCCTGTAAAGAACGGACTTGGAGTATAATCTATCAAAATGGTAGTTACAGGACTTCCGTTTACAATTACTTCGCCCTGGCGAATAAAGGCAGTTCCTCCACTAGTAGGTGGTAAAGCTATTTCTATACTGAGTGAATCGAGGTTGTCATCTTCATCAAAATCATTGAGTAACAAATTACGTCCTACGATTTCAAGTGCTTCGTCTACATCAGCGGTTAGGCTATCGCTTGAGGCAATGGGTGGATTCAATGGTATACTTACATTTATTCTTATTTGCGCAGTGTCACATAAGTTTTCGCTATCGCAAATTACATAGGTAAGCAAATCAACGCCTTCTGCCCCTGTAAACGGATTGTAGGCGATTATTTGCCCAGATACTTTGACGTTGCCTAAGTTTCCTAGTCTGCCATTTTCATTTTCAAGCACAGTGAACCTTAAAAGGCTTTTTTCTTGGTCGGGGTCAATATCATTATCCAGCGGCAAGAAAATATCGGTACGATCATCTGCATTGAAAATATCATCGACGGCAATTGGTGCATCATTTACAGGCTTAATAGTGAAAAAGATGGAAGCGGTATCGCAATCACCTTGTATATCGCAGACTTGGTAAGATGCCTGATCATTACCGAAGTGATTTTCATTAGGAATATAGATAAATCGGTTGACTCCTGCCGCCTCAATAATTCCGTTTTGAGGTTGTTCGATGATACTTGCTGTCATGTTTTCTCCATCCGGATCACGATCGTTGTTTAGGGGGAAGAAAGCCAATGACGGTGTATCCTCGTCGGTAGAAACCCGGTCGTTTTGGGCAATTGGTGGACCGGTAAGAGGCGAAACGGTAATAAATACTGTAGCTGAAGCACATAGTCCTCCTGTATCGCAAATCCGATACTGTATTTCATCTACTCCAATGAATGTATCGTCGGGGTCGTAAGAAATCCTACCATCCGATGTAATAAAAGCAAATCCTTCGCTAGGGTCGGCTATAATACTTAGAGTAAGCGGGTCGTTTTCAGGGTCGCTATCGTTTATCCTTGGGTTGAATGAAAATTGGGTGCCTTGTGTAGTGAATTCGAAGTCGTCGTTTGCAAAAGGCGCATCATTCACCGGATTTACTTGTACCTGCACCGTAGCCGTAGCGCATTGGTTACTCGGGTCGCATACTTGGTATGTAAATACATCGAACCCTGCAAAGTTTTCATTAGGTTGATATAGAATGCTATCATTATTTAAAATAGTAAAGCGACCATGCGAAGGACTACGCACCAACGAAGTAACTAATATGTCCATATCGGGGTCAGAATCATTCGCTTGTACATCAATTACTACTTCTTCGTCTTCGTTAATGATAACCTCGTCGTTTTGAGCAATTGGCGCTGCTGTGATTGGATTGACTTTAATTCTCACTAAAGCGGTATCGCACAAATTGGTGGGGTCACAAATTTGATAGCGTAGTGAGTCATTGCCGATATATCCTGCCTGTGGTAAGTAGGTAATAATTCCACCGTTAATACTTTGTATCTCGCCATGTAATGGGTTGCTAACTAAGGAAACTTGTAGTGGATCATCGGTAGGATCAAAATCGTTGGCTAGTACATCAATATTAATTGGGTTGCCTGCAAATGCATTTTCTACAATATCGTTTATTGCAACAGGCGATCCATCAGAAGGATTCACATTAATTTTGATTGAGGAAGTACTACAAGCGTTAGCAGGGTCGCAAGCGGTATAAAATAACGTTTCTACCCCGGTAAATCCTTCTAAAGGCGTGTACGTTAAAACACCGCCAGCAAGTAAGGTAATTCCGTTGGTAGCACCTAAAGTTAATGATAGTGAGAGGCCAGCTCCTTCAGGATCAATACTTACGGCTAATAAGTTAATCTCTATAGGTGTTTCTTCGGTAGTGATCACTTCTAAGTTTTGCGTTGCAGGAGGTTCATTGAAAGGTGTTACATTAAGTGTTACTACTGCTTCAGAGCATAAGTTTGTAGTATCACAAATTTGATATCGTAGTGTGTAGGTGCCTTCTGAAGTGTTTCCTCTAGGTAGGTATAATATGATGTTACCATTTACCGATGCTATACCTGATGAAGGATGCTCTAAAATCGTGATGGTAAGAGGTTCTCCATCCGTTTCAATATCATTTGCCAATACATCTATTACTTCAAATAATTCATCTATCTCGACTACATCGTCCACCGCAATAGGCGGATCATTTACCGGAGTAACATTGAATACGATAAATGTTTGGCTACATGCTTGTTGCGGATCGCATACTTCATAGTACAAGGTGTCAACGCCGAAGAAATCTGCATCGGGAGTGTAGGTAAAGAGGTTATTTGAGCGAATGACGCTCCCATGCGCCGGTTGTTGCAGGATGCGCAAAGTGAGTGTTTCGCCTTCGGGATCAGCATCGTTTTGAAGTGGCTCTACAGAAATAGAAGAGTCTTCGGGTAGTTCCACACGTTCGCTTGCCACCACTGGGGAATCGTTAATTTCTGAAATTTGTATAAAAACTGTTGCCGTATCGCATTTATTATCAGGGTTACAAATTTGATAGCTAAATGTAGTTTCTCCGAAAAACTCAGCTTCGGGAATATATACAATGGTTTGAGCGCTTGTAATGCGGATATCGCCGTGGGAAGGTAAGCGGTTGATGGATACTCTTAAAGGATTTCCCGCAGGATCTTCATCGTTCCCTAATACAAAGATTTCTTTGATTTCATCTTCTTGAATAGAAACCTCATCATTGCGAGCAATGAGGCCATCAAATACATTGATAATTACGCTGGCTTGGTCGCATAAGGAAGCGCCATTGCATACTTCATATGTGAGTCTGTCTTCTCCCGTAAAACCACTACTTGGTGTATAAAGGATAGCCTTTCCTGACTGTACTACAGCACTACCATTTTCAGGTAGTGTAATGATTATGGTATTAAGCCCAGTGTTATCAGGGTCTACGTCGTTTTGCTGTACATTGAGAAGGGCCGTTTCACCGGCAGGAATTTCATAAGAATCGTTTACAGCGACAGGAGCATCTGAATCAGGGCTTACAGTGATATTGATGGTGGCTGTAGCGCATAGTCCTAAAGAGTTACAGACTTGGTAAGTGATAGCATCGCTTCCATTAAAATCTATTTGTGGGGTGTAGCGTATGACACCACCCGATACATCAACTGCTGCTACACCCGAAGAAGGGGGGGTAATGATAGATACATTCGTAATAATGAGGGTTTCTCCATTAGGGTCTGTATCGTTCGCTAAAATATCAATATCGGTAGGTGTTTCTTCTAGAACGCTTACAATATCGTCTGCGGGTGTAGGATCTACTCCGCCAAAACCGGCAATACCAAATATATACAGAGGAACATTTGAATCATTGCTTGCAATTCTGATAGATGCCTGACGGATATCAGAGGCAGAGGGGTCGAAAACGATGGTAAATGTAGAAGAACCTCCAGAAGGAATCGGAGTTGTAGGAGGTGCTCCAACCGAAAAATCACTTGCATGAGTTCCTCCGATTTCTATGATAGGGGCACCCGTTAGATTTAAATCGGCAGTTCCAGTATTTTTAATTGTATAGGTTTTAGTAATGCTACCTCCGGCAACGTCTGCAAATCCGAAAAATAATGGGCTGCTAGAAATAGGTGCTGGAGAGCCTTCGGGAATAGCCGTTCCCGATTTTTCTACGCTAATGTCAGGTTGCGCAACATCTGAACCGTTGCCTTGTATAGCGAAAGTGTAGTTGGTGTTTACATCGTTGGCAATTTCAATCGTAGCATTTTTTACCCCTGCCGATGTAGGTGAAAACTGTATTAGGAAGTTTTCTGAACCTCCTCCGAGGATTTCATCATCATTAGGCTGCGCAATAACACTGAACTCTCCGGCATCCGGCCCTGATATCGTAACAAAATTAGGAGGTGTATTTGTAAGACTAAACTTCGCATTGCCGGTATTTACAATTTGAAAAGATCGTATAACGCTACCTCCTGTAATGAGTGCACTTCCAAAATTTGTAAGGTTAGTAGCAGTAGGTGTTGTACTACCGTTAACAATATCATTTCCATCGCCTCTTACCATAATTTCAGGGTTGGCTCCTGTTCCTTCAATCGTAAAATTGAAGGAACCCTCATCCGGGTCATTGCTGGTTATGGTTACAATGGCAGAACGGGTTCCTACGGCATCGGGATTAAACGTAACTATAAAACTGGTATTTCCTCCTGGCGGGATTGTAGTTGCCAAAGAAGGAGTCGTAAACTCCCCGGCATTCGTTCCTACATTCGGTGTAATATTTATACTTGATATTACTAAAGAACCACTACCACTGTTTTGAATGTTAAAGGCACGGTCTTGTGTACCTGAAAGAACACCTACCACACCGAAATTGGTATAATTTTCTGTGCTGGTAGTAGTAGCGCCTGAAACAATAGGTAAACTATTTCCGGCAACATCAATATCGATAAAAGCACCTTGCCCTTTGATGTTAAATACATATGGGTTTTCGCCGGGGTCATCGTTTGGAATGGTAACCGTGGCAAAGCGCTCACCCAAACCTCCGGGTGTAAACTGAATTCTAAATTCGCTATCGCCACCACCAATAATTGGTGAAGTTGGTTGTTGCGTTACAGAGAAATCCGTAGCATGAGTGCCAGTAATTAGGACTAAGTTGGGGGTTCCTGTGAGGTTTAGTGGAACGCTTCCGGTGTTTACAATGCGATATGCATATTCAATACTACCTGTTACCACATTGCCAAAATCGGTAAGGTTGGTTGTAGAAGGGGTAGAACTCGCGTTGGCAATTGCCGCACCATTACTTGCTTCTACATTGATACCCGGATTAGTGCCAATGCCTGCAAGTGAAAATTCAAATGTGCCGATATTGCTCTCAAATGTTAAGGTGGCTTCGCGGGTACCATTGGCAGTTGGGGTAAACGAAACCTCAAACGTAGTAGTGCTATTGGGAGCTAAAGACGGCACAGTACCTGCAAGATTGATAGTAAAATCAGTTGCTTGAGGACCACTTAATTTAAACGATTCCGCAGGAGGAGTGGAAGGACTGCATCCGGTACCGGATAAAATTAGGGTTCGCGACCCTGTATTGCGTATCGTGTAGGTAAACGATTGGGTAACTCCAATGCCTACATTTCCGAAGCTTGTACTATTGGTGATACTCGGAGAATTTGACGGCCCAGGGGTATTATCGTTAATCAGTTCGGTAGGAGTAGCAGTAGCCGTTAATTCTATGGCAGGTTCTCCTACTTCTAGCGTAAAGACATCGGTGGCGGTAAACCCACTTACTGTACCAGTTATGGCTACTTTGAGTATACCTGCATCGGTAGGGGATGGCCCCGCGGCACTGGAAAGTTCACCTGTAGTAGGGTTAAAAGTAAGCCAAGCCGAAGGAGCCCCTAAATATGCTACTGTATACGAAGCTCCTAACGAACCCTCAAAAGCATTGGATAGATTTGGAGTATATGAGAAAGGCGCACCAATAGTAGCCAATGATGGTTTATGCGGAATGGCAATGCCTTCCGAGATTCCATTGGTAGGGCCATTGGTATTCACAAACTGAGGTAATGTTGCTCCTGTAGTACCTATAAACCCATGCCGAGTCCCTGCAAAATCGAGTACTTGGTAGCACGTTCCTTCTTCATCAAAATTCCAATATGCAAGTAAGTTTGGTTCGTTGCCTAAAAGCTGTGTGCGACTACCCTCACTGATCTGTGCTGCGGTTTTTACAACGCTCCAAATACGAACCTCATCTATGATGCCATTAAAAAACCATTCACCTTCTGGGTTAGAAGTATCCACATTTCTACCTAATGCAATATGATTAATACCTACGGTGATGTTGCCAAAGAAACCTTGATCTCTACTTTCTTCGGTCGTTTGTAATGCACCATCTACATACATTCGGGTGTCGCCACCGCTGGTATGCGTAATAGCTACATGATGCCAATTGTCATCATTGATAATTACATCAGAATGATATTTTGTTACGTCATCATTACTTTCGTTATTATTTCTGAGGCGGTAGGTTAACTTATTATCTTCTACCATTAAGCGAAGTTCATCGCCAGCGCGTGTAGAGTCTGAAGCAGCAAAGATTACATGCGTGTTGGTTGCAGAAGTTGGCACTTTGATCCATGCTTCAATAGTTCCTTGCCCATGAGAAGCAAAACCTGATGCATGCTCTGAAAAGTTTACATAATCGTCGCCATCAAACGATAACCCTTGTCCAAAACCTGCTGAAATTATTTCAGTGATGTTAATGGTAGTCGTTGCAATATTTCCATCGAAAGTTCCATCGTTTGCTTGAAATGTGATGGTGCGCGTACTGAATGCAGGAAGTAGTCCGGGGAAACCGTTGTATTCTAATCTTTCCAGTGCTGTGATATAATCGGATATGGATGCCGTACCACTTAAGTTAAACTCACCGGTGGTCGAATTATAGCTTCCTGTTATTCCTGCTGGTAAGGATGGGTTCGCAGAAATACTTTCGCCTACTTGAGGGCTATTGAGTTGAATTTGGATTCCTGTAAGCGTGGTATTATCGGGGTCTGTGATAGATAGATCTGAAACATCAACAATATTTACAGTATTGCCTTCAAACGAGTTGGCTGTAAAATCGTTGCCTCCGGCACTAACATCTAAATCTATGATAGGGGCGGTTACTCCTCTTGCCCCAACTACAAACGTGATACTACCTTCATCAGCGTCATTATTAGGAATACTCACAGTAGCTGTTTCGGCACCATTGTTTATGGGGGTAAAGGTAATGGTAAAAGTAGTGGAACTTCCGTTGTTTATTGGTGTACTTGTACTAGTGGCATCAATGCTAAACTCGTTTTCCCCATTTCCTGCTGAGAACGAAGGAAGTGTAATTTCCAAATCACCCGCGGTAACGCCTGTTGCAACATTTTCGATAGTAAAGGTAAATGTTCGGCTACCACTTACTAAAACATCTCCTAGATCGGTGTATTCAGCAGTTGTGGGAGTAGTAAAGTTGGTAATGTTTTGAGGAGTAGCAACCCCATCGCTACCTCTTAGATTGATTTCAGGTTCAATACCATTTCCTCTTAAGTTCAATGTGAAGGTACCTGTGTCAGGGTCGTCAGTTACAATAGTAAGCGTAGCATTTCGGAGACCAGGACCGGACGGATTGAAAATAATGTCGAATCCATAATTGGCAGAAGGAGCTAGTGTGGATGAACCGATTAATGGGCTAGGAGAGAAGCTAAAGTCGCTGGCATTAGTTCCGGTGATGGTGATTGATTCTGCAATGGTATTCGGACATCCTCCTGTAAAATTCAGTGGTAAATTACCTGCATTGCGAATTTGGAGCGTATGTGTAGCGTTAGCCGGGTCTGCAGTTTGTACATTGCCAAAGTCAAGATCATCGCTGGAAGAAAATGTTATGGCAGAAGGTGCTGTCTGCCGCACTTCAATATTAGGGGCTCCCACAACAATCGAAAATACATCAGAAGCTTCGGTGCCTGCTTGCTCAGCTTGAATGCGTACCCGATACTCACCAACGATTGTAGGAGTTCCACTGAGTGTACGTGTCGTCGCATTGAAACTTAGCCAACCAGTAGGAAGTTCCGTTTCTGTTCCCCCATTTATCAGAAATGCTCGATAGGTTACCGTAGGCTCTGAAGCACTAAATGCATTGGTATTAAAAGTAAAGGAATAGGGTGTGCCGACCGGAACGTTGCGTTGGTCGGTAATGGCTGTGGCAGAGTTAGGAATCAAAATAGCCGAAGCATACTGAGGAGCATCTGATGTTGCCGGATTAGGTAATAATTCTCCGTGGGCTACACCTTTGTTATCGATTACCTGTGGGCAAGTTACGGCAAGGATTTCTCGGTCAAAGGTCCAATATGCCACTAAATCGGGATTGCTTTCAGGAACTTGACTATACTGAAAAGCTTGAATATCTCCTGAGCGATTGGTGTTCCAAATTCGAACTTCATCAATTGCCCCATTAAAATATTGAGAAGGAGTGCCATTGTTAAAAGCTCCTAAGGTGAGGGTGTTAATTCCCCCTGTTACGCTACTAAAAAAGCCGGGGTTGGTAGCAGTCCCTTGCGCATTTCCATTGATATATATTTCGGTGTTGGTTCCATCATGTACTATGGCAAGATGATACCAAGTACTAGTGGCGATTGCTGTACTTGTAGCGATAGTACCACCAATGTCGTATCGGAAAGTTCCGCTTTGAATGAAAATGCGTAAACTGCTCGTAGCTGATGCCGCGCCCAAAATAGTTTGTAGCGAAGTGATGTCGGTAGAAGTGCGCACCCACATTTCGATAGTACCTGAAGTTAAACCGGCAAAAGGTGCTGTGGGGATATTTACATAATCGTTTGCGCCGTCGAATTGTAAATAATTTGCAAAACCTGCACCAATTCCCGTAGAAACAGTTACCTCAGTCTTTACATTATTCTGACTATCGAAGGTGCCATCATGTGCTACAAACGTTATTTCGCGAACCGAGCCTGTTAGCGTGGCATCACCACTATACCGAATCAGTTTCAATGCGTCTGTAAAATCACTTAACGAAGCCGTAGGAGTACCATTTAATACTAATACTCCTGTGCCGCTATTGTATGGCGTTGCGGTAATACTAGCGGGTAATGTACCTGAAATGGAAAGCGATTCTACAGGCGCAGGAGCATTTAATGTGATTGTTATTCTCTCAATCTCAGGGTTATCTGCATCGGCAATGGTTACATTATCATCTACTATTTTAGTAGTTGCTCCAAAAATTGAAGAAATGGAAAACGTTTCATTCAGTACATACGAAGCATCGCCATCAATGTCAATTTCAGGTGGTATTTTATTGAGAAAATTCGTAGTGAGGTTGCTAATCGTCCATCGGTCTTTAATTTCGTTGACCCCGCTGACCTCTAACGTGTTCGTTCCTGTATTCAAACTACTATTCTCTTTCATCCATAAGTTAGAGACCGTAGGTAAGTCAGATGACCACAATACAAAATCAGTTTCTGATTGGCTGTTTAGTTCCCCATCAAAATATTCAAATGATAATGAAGCATTAAGTCCGGTGTTGTTCGTAGGCTCAATATCAAAATAACGGAAAATACTTGGATGGTTTTCGGGGTTCTCACCAATTTGAGCTTCATGCCCTCTGCGGATAGTAGTTGCTCCTAAAATATTGGTAGAAGTAATGCTAATGCCCAATCCTGCAATATCGGTTTTAGCGCCTGAGGTAGTGAAATTGGGAGTAGCTTCAACATATCCGCCCGATCCTTGAATGCGGTTTGAGTTCGACTCGTTGGCAAGAGTGCCATTCAAGCCAAGTAGAATATTTCCTGAGGTGAGCGTAATGTTCCCATCGGTCATGTCAAGCGTTCCATCTATATGTAAGTTGCCACCATCTAGGGTTACATCTCCACCTGTAAAAGCCATATTGTTACTCACTTCTACATCACGCTCGATGGTAAGTGTGCCTCCAGTCTTATTAATATTCAGATTGTAGGCTCGTACTGAAGTGCCAGCACCTTGTACAGTTTGGTTGCCATTACCGATGAAAGTAAGCGAAGTCGTAGTGGTAGCACCATCGAAACGGAATGTACCTCCGTTCACAATAAGGTTTCCTCCTAATTGAAATTGATGTGTGTTCTCAAGTTCAAAAGTGCCGTTATTGATAGTGAAATCTTGGTTGGTTCCATCCAAGGTAAGACTTGATGAGGTATCTAAAATACCACCGGCTTTATCTACTACAATACTAGCATCCAACTTATCGATTCCTCCAGTAAGGTTGATGTTTTGAGAGGCATTTCCATTGAAAGTGAGCGTTGCGTTACTGCCTTGCCCATCAGAAGCAGAAGCACCAATACTAAAGTCGTTTCTTAAGTGAATATCGCCACTTACCCAATGTCCATCATTAATTTGAACATCGTTATTCGCTTGGAGTAGGTTAGAATTAATTCGGATTTCGTTATCGGTACCAGTACCACTATTGTTGATGATGAAGTTATAAAGCGTAAGTGCGCCTGCGGTTAAATTTAGCGTTTGATCAGCCGATCCATTCAATTCTAAAGTGCCATTAGAATGATTGAAAGTCCCTCCGTTGTAATTCAAATCGCCTGTTAGGTTTGTAGTACCGCTAGTCGCATTAAAAGTTCCTCCTGCAATAGTAAAGTCGTCTGCAAATGTAACAGTACCACTACCGCCATTTACAGTACCCCCTGCTTGCGTGAAGTCATCTGTTCCCACAGTTACATCGAACGTGCTGAAATTAATAGTTGAAGTAAATGTGCTCTCGATGTCAACTCCCAATACATCAATATTTTGTGTAAGATTTAAAGGATTGTTTCCACCACCATCAAAAATGATGAGATCGTTGTTGTCGGGCAGTGAGGCAACTCCTTCACAACCTCCCGAGCTGTACGACCAGTTGTTAAGCTCGTTCCAATTAGCATTGGTGGTGCCTAACCAGTGGTAGTGTTGTAAATCGGCAATGCTGGCTACGGCATAATTCTCTACTACACTTGGAATAGATGTTAATGAAGAGGTTACAGTTCCTGATGAAGTTACATTGCCTGTATGCGTAGCGGCAGGGGTTACATTTTCCCACCGAGAAGAACCTGTATTATATCGCGCAATTACTACATCACTTAAACCACCGAAAATAGTGGTTCCCGGCGAGCAGAAGGCACTCATCCAGGGGAGCGTAATAGCTGCATCTGCGCCACTAATTTTAGAGATTTGCCAAGAAGGATTTCCGTTGGTGTATAATCCGCTTAATGGAGCGCTTAATGAAGTTGCCGCATCAACAAATAGGTCAGTATCATCAAAAGCGGCCTGATATGTTGCGCTACCTGAAGGTGCGATAGTGATTTGTTGCAGGGTGGTTCCATCGCCTACCGGGAAACTGAAAGAAGTAGCTCCCGTTTTTCTCATTGGGCCATTCACGTGGCTACTATTTGATGCGCCACTTACCGAGGTGTTCGCCTCTAAGCTCAAAAGGTTTCCTGCACTTGTAACAATATCTCCTGAAATAAACGTAACAGTCTGCCCGTTTTGGTCGAGTATCAAATTGCCCGAAAGGGTAACATCATTCGCAGATTTATTGAGTACAATATTTTTATTGAATGCTGTTCCATTGGTAGCCGTGATAGTTTGTGGGTTTCCTCCTTGAAAAGTTAGCGAGCCGGTACTACCGGTAGCATCCATATTTGTAGCAAGCGTAACCGAACCTTGTACACGAAGACTACCATTATTCCAAATGCCATCAGCAATGGCGAATCCTCCATTTACTATAGCTTGTTGAGTACCTGCAAGGTTGAAGTTTACTCCATCATTTTTTTGAATGATTACATGGTTGAACGATAAAGATGTCGTATTAATACTAACAGTACTTGCATCGCTTCCAACAGAGGTAAATGTACCGGTATGGATGAAGTTAGTACCTGTAAAGGTTCCTGCAACGGTAAAATCTTTATATACTTCTATATCGAGTACTGAGAAATTTCCTCCATTTAATAAAATGTCTTCGTTGAATCGTACGGGATCGCCTGTCGTTTTAGTAAACGTGCCACCACTATTTAAGGTGAAATCGCCATTCAGCGTGATAGGATTATCACCTCCACTAAAAGTGCCTGTACTTTGAGTAAATCCTGTTACACCGATTGTAATATCGTTAGTGCCTTGGGTGATCGTACCGGCATATCCATTTATGGTTAATCCTTTGATGTTTACGTTGCTACTAAGGTTACAGGCAACATTTCCCCCTGTAAAAAAGACATCATGCGTATTGTTGGGGACAGTAGCACCTACCGATGAGCCTGCAGCTGAGGTTAACGACCAATTATTTGGGTTATCCCAGTTGTTATCTACGGCTGCAGTTCTCCAGTAGCGGTTGCCAGAATCAACATATCCGAGTGCAAATTGGTAGGGAGTAGCGGTGGCAAGCGCAATAGCCACTGGCGTATTATTGCTAGTTACGGTGCCGGCGGTGGTTGTGCCTGTAACACCTGTTCTACCATGATTTACCCAACCGCTTGCCGAGTAACCTGCCACAGCAACATCGGAAAGGCTAGCTAATGGGAAATTACTGCCTGACCAACCAAGCGTTACGGGTACGTTAGAACTCCCGGCATTACGCGTAAGTGTCCAATAACTATCTTGGTGGATACTCACTACTGGCGATGCACCGGGAGCCATATTGCTGGCATCGGTAGGAGTTCCTACAGTGTAACTTGCTGTAAACGTATTGATATTGGCTCCATCATTGCCTATTGAAATAGGGTGGTAGCCATGGTCGGCTGTCGCGCCTGATGCATCTCCAATGGGAAATAAGAACGGGTCGTCGCCTATTTTTTGCATGGGACCATCTACAAAGCCTGTGTTTCCTGCTTCTAATATAACAGTTACATTATCATCAATGACAAGTAAATTCGAAGCGGAAGTTCTAATATTAGCGCTATTTGTTGCCGCTAATGTTAGATTTGAATTATCTAATAAGAGGGGGTGAGTTCCTGCCAAAATCACATCTCCTGCCGGTTTATTTATATTCAAGCTCTTAGCTAACCAATCAGCTCTATTAGAGCTAATGGTTTGATCACCTGCACCTGATAATGTCAGACTTGCGGCGGAAGCGGCTGTTAAAGCATTTGCTCCGACAGTTAAATTACCTTTCAAATCTATATTACCATCGTCCCAAACACCATCTGTAAGCACTAAATCACCATTAATGACTAAGGTTCCTGTAAAGTTTATATCATCATCTAATCCTGAACCCGTTTTATTAACTTCCACGTTGTGGAAAGAAGGGGCTGTAACATCTTGTTCTACATTGCCGTCAAAAATTACGATGCCATTATTGGTAGAGTAGATACCAGTATTGCTGATGGTTGTATTTCCTTTCGCAAACCAGTTCCCTGAAGTAAGCGTAAGGTCGGAAGTCCCTGAAACAGTGGCAGCGTAATTGGTGATAAACGTGCCATTGCTCAATGTGAATATACCGCCGGTAACCTCAAAGTTACCCGAAGTCCCTCCGCCTGTAGTAAAACTAGCCCCTGAACCTACAAAAGTACCTCCTGCTTGAGCGTACCCGCCATTTCCAACATTAATGGTAGTTGCTCCTCCTTGTGTAATAGTGCCTGAGTACCCTGCGGTGATGTCCCATTCAGTAATATTTACATTCGTATTAATGGTACATGGATTATCCGCTTGGGCATCTATTCCATCAAAAATCACTTGATTCACACTAGTAGGTGCTGCAAAACCGCCATCGCCTCCACTTACTACGCTCCAGTTGTCAGGGTCATCCCAATGGTAGGGGGCACTGCTGTTTTTGCCTACCCAATATCGAACACCTGTATCGCTTAAACCGACAGCAAATAATTGATAATTACTAATCGACGTGATTGGCGCAACAGCGCTACTTGCATTAGTGATTTCTCCTGTTGTTTCGTCCCCACTAAAATTAGTTTGACCATGATTTTCCCAGGCTGTACCATTCCAGCCTGCAACTACTAAGTTACTGGTAAGTCCGGCACCCGAGGGAATTGTTAAATTTCCATTCCAACTAAGTCTTACGTCCGGTGTTGCCGTTCCACTTGTTCTTTCTAAACTCCAATACCCAGTTCCAAATACTTTAACTAACTGATTGCCAATGCCTGCTTGTGTAGCAAAGGTGTTGGGGTTTGAAGGTGCCGAAGGAATAAATTCTGCTGTAAAAGCATCAGTAGGATTTGTGCCGGGATCGGAAATGCTAATAGGTTGATACCGTTGTGAGGCTGGCAAGCTAGAGTGCCCTACGGGAAATGTGAAAGGCGTTTGCCCTATTTTTCGAATGCGCCCTTGAATGTAATCTTCTGTATTACCAGGCTGAGTTAAAATGAAGACACCATCGCCGATGGTTAACAAATTTGTAGTATGAATGGCGCCATTTTCAAGCCGAATATTTGAATTATCAGCAATAACATCCGAATTGAAATTGACTACTAAATCTCCATTAATAATAATTTCAGCATCGATACAGCCGTAGTTTGTGCCGGTAATTACCAACGATTGTGTGCTTGGGCTGCCATCTCCCCTAAAACGCAAACGTCCACCGGAAAGCCAAACATCAGGAAAACTAGAACTAATGGAAACCGCTGAGGTGTTGCCATTCATGCTCGCCCCTCCTGAAACCCTTCCGTTGTTTATGGATAAGTCTCCTTCAATATTAATAAATTGAGAAGTAAGAGGAAGAAATAGTAATAACCCTGAGGAGGTTGTTTTTGCAGAAACTACGTTATTAAAATCTAAATCGATAAACGATAACACGGTGGAGGTTCCACTACCTACAAACTCAACAGTGCCCGAGTTATGATTGAATGTAGGGTCAGGATTTAGAACATTAAAAGCATCTTGAATGGTAAGTGTGCTAGAGGTAGAAGTAAAGGTTGATGTATTTTCTAGTTCAAAGTTGCCATTAACAGCAATGTCTCTATTTCCACCATCGAATACCCCCCCATTTTGAATAAAATCGGTTGTTGAAATTGGAGAAACGTTTTGCTCAAAAGTACCTCCCGAAATAGTCATCGTATTGGCGATTGTTACAGTGTTTACATCGGTAAATCCACCCGAAAAAGTTCCACCTGTTAAGGTAAAGTTTCCATTCACTATAAAAGAGTTATTAAATACAATGCTATTTAGTCCATAATTTCCTCCATGTTGTATAAAATCTGATGCTACCGTTACCGCTGAACTCGATTGTGATATAGAATTAGTAAAAGTTGCATCAATTGTAATACTATTAACATTGATAGTAAGACCAATAATATTACAATTATTTACACTGGAAGCATTAAACACCACATCATCTGTAGGCCCAGGTACTCCGGTAGGACTCCAATTTGAAGCATCAGCCCATGAGTTCAAAGAATTCCCTCCAATCCATGTTTTTTGCCCCATAGCATGGATAGAAATAAAGCAAAATGTAAATGTTATTACAAGTGATAGAAAATTCGCTTTCATAAAGAAGTTTGTTAATGAAGACTTTTAAATAGTGAACGTTTGGTTGGTCTGAGGACAATCAATTTTATAGTAACGTAGAAGTAATAATGCCAACTTTATAGCTACCTCAAATATACAAGCAATTTATGGCTTGTTAAAGCACATCGCATCAAAATAACTTAATGTATGATAATCAACCCTCAAAGAGGGTTCACTAGCAAGAAAAGCAGATTCGATATCTTAAAGATTCTGTCTTTTTATTATGTTACACGTATTGGATTATTTTGGAAACAGATGGGGAGTACAAGCCGAATTATAAACGATAATAAAGTCTTTTTCTTGTAATAACGATTACGCAGTTCCCAATACGGGAAAGTAACTTGAGTTAGCTATTTCCCTAGCGCTTCTTTAAAACGTTGAATGGCGCGTTCCCTTGCTGCTTTGTGTTCTACAATAGGTTTCGGATATGAAAACTCTTGAAATTCCGGCACCCACTTTTTTATGTATTGCAAAGTAGGGTCAAACTTTTCAGTTTGTGAGTAAGGATTAAACACACGGAAATACGGTTGGGCATCCGTACCGGTGCCAGCAGCCCACTGCCATCCGCCATTGTTTGCCGAAAGGTCGAAGTCGAGAAGTTTGCGAGCAAAATACCGCTCTCCCCATCGCCAATCGAGGAATAAGTGCTTTGTTAGAAAACTAGCGGTTATCATCCGAACGCGGTTGTGCATAAAACCGGTCGTGTTCAACTCACGCATTCCCGCATCTACGATCGGGTAGCCGGTGCGCCCTTCGCACCAAGCCTGAAAATGAGTTTCATCGGCACGCCATGTTACCGCATCGTATTTTCGGTTGAAATTTTGATCGACTACATGCGGAAAATGATGCAAAATCATCATGTAGAAATCGCGCCAAGTGAGTTCATTTAGCCAGCTATCGCTATACTGTATGCCATATTTTACGGCTTTTCGAATGCTAATAGTGCCAAACCGCAAGTGTACACTGAGCCGGCTTGTTCCTTCAATCCCGGGGAAATTTCGCTTTTCAGCATATTGCTTCAACAAATGGGTTTTGGTTGTTTTTGGTGGGAATGAAAGGATGGCTTTTTGAAATCCCATAGAAGCTAGTGAGGGCATGGGTAGGGGGGCGGTCTGCCAAAAACGTTCTTTCAAAGTTTCTGAAGGATATTCAGGCACGCCTGTTTCCTCCAACAAAGCCCTCCACTTTCGCCCATAAGGGCTGTAAACCGTGTAGGGCTTTCCATCGTTCTTTACCACTTCATCTTTTTCAAAAAAACACTGGTCTTTGAATGTATGGAAAGCGATACCTTCCGATAATAAATATTCGCCAATGGTTGCATCGCGTTCTTTAGCGTAAGGCTCGTAGTCGTGGTTGGTGTAAACGGCAGCAACATCGAATTCTTGCAGGATTTCAGCCCAAACATCTGCAGGTTTACCATACTTCACTAACAACGAACTACCCACTTCTTCTAACTGCTGTTTCAGTTCAGTAAGGTAATAATGTATGAAAGAAACGCGCTTATCATCTCGGTCTTCTAGTTTTTCTAAAATCTCCCTATCAAAAATAAAAAGAGGGAGTACGGGGTGTTCTCCTTTAAGCGCATGAAAAAGCCCGGTGTTATCCTCTAGCCGTATGTCGCGGCGGTGCCAAAATATGCTAATTTTCATTGCAATAGTTTAGTGCATTTATAGATTAAGAACAGATGACATGCCCCCGTCAACCCCAACGATTTGCCCGGTAATCCACCCGGCGCTCGGAGAAAGCAAAAAGGCAGAAATGGAGGCTAGTTCATCCGCAGTACCTACTTTTTTGAGCGGATGGCGCTTGGCTGAAGCTTCACGTTTTTCATCGGTGCTGAGCAGTTGATTTGCCAATGGCGTATCGGTTAGCGAGGGAGCAATGGCATTCACACGTATATGCGCGCTTGCCCATTCGGCAGCCAAAGAGCGGGTCAACCCTTCCAAGGCACCTTTTGCAGATGCCACACTCGCATGAAAACCCATTCCCGTTTGTACCGCTACCGTGCTATACAATACTACCGAAGCACCCTTGGCTTTTTTGAGTTGTGGTAATACACTTTGTAAAAGTGTAACAGCACCCAGGTGATTTACTTCAAAATCGTGCAAAAAATCTTCTCTTTTTAAGCGATGAAATGGCTTTAGGTTGATTGTACCGGGGCAGTAGGCAACGCCATGCAGTGTATCGGGCAAAAACGCTTTCAATCGGCTACCATCTTCTTTGGTTACATCGTATGTAAGGTGCTGAACGGCAAGCCCTTCAGGTTTAGTACGCGATGCACTCCAAACGGTAGCGCCTGATTCTAAGAGTTGAGCGGCTAGGGCGTTTCCAATTCCTGAGCTAGCACCTACCACAAGAATATTTTTGTCGTTTAAGTTTTCCATAAAGGCTAATAGCGTGTTAAATTTTTTACGTAATGATTTTGCTTTACACAAGTAACATAACGTTACCCTATCTGTTTAAAAACTATGCTTTCAAGAGTGTTTATTAAATTAGTACGGTAGAAATACGATTCACTACCTTCACAAGAAATCAGCATGAAAAACAGATGGCTTTTCGCAGGCATACTCTTTTTAGTTGTACAATCCACTAGTATTGCCCAATCCCTGCATTATTTCATTGGTTTTACCAATAAAGAAGGCACTGCTTTCTCGGTAAACGAACCCGATAAGTTCCTTTCAGAAAAAGCACTACTCCGTAGGCAGCGGCAAAATATTGCTATTTCAGCGCGCGATTTACCAGTCAGCGCAGTCTATCTCGATTCCATCCGAAGTACAGGAGCTCAAGTTATTTATACTAGCAAGTGGGTCAATGCCGCTTTAGTACTTGCATCAGAAACCCAAATAAAAGATATCCGTTCGTGGGAATTCACTCAAGATTTGCCTTATGTAACACGGGGCATGAGCAATAATGCTTGGGCGACTACTGAAGAAGACTACGGCGCAAGTTTTGGGCAAGCCGATATGATTGGGCTTGACGAAATGCACGCACAAGGCTATACCGGTGAAGGAATCACCATCGCTGTATTGGATGGTGGCTTTGTGAATGGGAACACCGACCAATCGCTTCGGCATGTAGAGACAGAGGGGCGACTCTTAAGCACCTTCGATTTTGTAGAAGGCGATGAAAATGTCTTCCGTTCTTCTGACCACGGCAGGCAAGTGTACTCTATCATTGCATCGTACCAACCCCAAACCATGATAGGGGGTGCATATGGGGCTTCATTTCATTTATTCAGAACGGAAAACGTGGCGATTGAATCGCGGTTAGAGGAGATTTACTGGATTGTAGCTGCAGAACGTGCGGATAGTTTGGGGGTTGACATTATCGTATCGTCCTTGGGATATACTTTATTCGATTTAGAAGAAGATTCGTATTCGGTAGAGCAACTCGATGGTGAAACTGCCCTAGTAACCGATGCAGCCGATTGGGCAGCCGCTACCGGAATGTTAGTAGTAACGAGTGTAGGCAACGAGGGCAACGACCCATGGAAAAAAGTTACCCCGCCAGCCGATGCCGATTCGGTGCTTTCGGTAGGGGCGGTAAACGCTAACGGCGAGTATATGGAGTTCAGCTCTTTGGGCCCCACAGTCGACGACCGGATTAAACCAGAGATCGCAGCCCAAGGTTGGTTCACTATTACCAGTAATGGGGGAGGAGGAACGCGCTCAACCGTAGGTACTTCGTTTTCGTGCCCATTGGTGGCAAGTTTAGCCGCAGGATTGTGGCAAGCACGACCTGAACTTACCAACATGGAGGTAATCGAGGCAATTACCAAAACGGCATCGCAAGCAGAAGCGCCCGATAACCGTTTGGGCTACGGTATCCCCGATTTTGAGCGTGCACTAGCATACGAAATGGTAACTGCCCTGGAAACCGAGGGTGAACTTCCCGCTATTTCCATATTCCCCAATCCGTTTGAAACCAGTTTTTCCATAGAAATTCCAACAGAAGCCTTAGGGAATCAATTTGATATCCGTATTTTTACTTTACAAGGTAAAGAAGTACATAAGCATTTTTGGGAAGCTACTACCACAAAACAAACGCTCATCTTTCCACAGGAAATTCCTGCCGGTGTGTATCTCCTTCGAGTGGCAACGGACAGAGGAGCGCAAACATTTCGCATGATTAAATCGTAAAATTCATCGTTCAATTTTTTCTCATTAAATCATTCAATTCTATGAAAAAAATCATTCTTACCCTTTGTAGCGTAATGGTGTTGTCTTCTGCATGGGCAACCAATACCGTAGAAACCACAAGTCCACAAGCTGCCGCAGAAGAACAGCCACAGCAGCAACTTACCCTCGAAGAGCAAAAAGCACAGTTGAAAGAAGCGATTGCTGCCAATAAAGAGCAACTTGGTGAAAAAAAAGCGGCAAAACTCGAAAAAATTCTTACTAAGAAATTAGAAAAAGCAGATAAGCGCGCTAAAAAAGTGAGCCCTGAAAAGCGCCAAAAAAAGGCAGAGAAAGTAAAGAAATTATTAGAAAAGCGCGATGCGAAAATTGCAAAAGCCGCTGAGGCAAACCGCAGCTATGTACGCTTAGGAGTTATCCTTTCTTTAATTGGAGTAGTGATTGCTTTATTGCTTAGCTACCAGCTCGGTATTATTTTATTGGCAGTAGGTGTGATTTTGATTATCGTCGGAATTATCTAACCCTTTAATTCAGTATTTTTCAGAAAGCACAAGTTGTTTGTTTAGCAGCTTGTGCTTTTCTTTTGAGGAAAATTGAACCTATGCGAAATATCACAGTAGGCTTTTTAGTAAGACTTCCGAAAGTTACTACAGCGCTTTTAGCGGCAAACCTTTTTGTGTTTTTACTCATGAGTTGGCAAGGAGTAGCCTTCCAGTGGGTAACGGCGAGTGCTACCGAAATACTGCCATGGGGGGCAAATTTCAATCCTTTGACCCTTCGAAATGAGTGGTGGCGCTTGTTTACCAGCATGTTTGTGCACGGAGGGTATCTGCACATTTTGGTAAATATGTACGTATTACTGGCGCTTGGCAGCGATTTGGAAAAATACGTCGGGTCGTATTCGTTTGGGGTAGTATATTTTCTTTGTGGCATAGGAGCAGGGCTAGCGAGCCTTTGGTGGAACTTGTTTACAGTAAGCGTAGGAGCTTCTGGAGCTATATTCGGGATTTATGGCTTCAACCTAGTAGTTACCATTATTGAAGAATCCCGTGCAAATCGGGCTATTTGGCTTCACATTGGCAATTTTGGCTTTTTCATTGGAGTCAACCTATTACTAGGAAGTTATTTGAACGTAGACCATGCTGGGCACTTTGGTGGATTGTTCACAGGCATTTTGCTGGCATTCTATCGCGAAATCCGCACCTATACCCCTTGGAAGTTCTCGGCAATGCTAGATGGTGTTTGGGTGTTCGGGTTACTTTTTCTGGGTATTTTCATAGGGTTGCCGCGTTCGCAAACTCAGTATTATTGGGCTTTTCAAGATATGCTCGAAAAAGAGAAAAAATCGAGTGCCATCATTCGTGGCGATTACCGTACCGATGCGGTTTATCTTGACACCCTTCGCTCAGCACTGCCCTTGTGGGAAGAAACACGCAATAAAGTGGCAACAATAGATGACTTACCCCTGGAACTGCTCAGCGACCAAGCCGTTTTGGTAGAGTACTGTTCCCTTAGGCGCGAGGGAATTGCCCAGCGAATCAAAAGCTTGGAGAAAGAATCGTACATCTACTGGGATAGCATTGAAGTAGTAAACGAAAACGTAGGCGCTTTACCCGGGCTGCGCTACATTTTAAATTACGAAACTGTTAGCGAAGAGATTTCCCCGCCTGATACCACACCTAAGCTAGTTTTATATCCTATTAAAATTTATTACGATAGTAATTGGCAGCAAACGCTATTTCCCGAAATAGCCTCGTACTACCGCGAAGGAAAGCAAGATTCCTTAGGAAGATGGCAAGGAAAAGTACGCGACTTTTACCGCGATGGCAGCATTCAAATGAAAGGGTACTACAAAGATGACCTGAAAGATGGCGTGTTTTTATACTACCGGCGCGATAGTACCTACGAGGCAGCCGGGGTTTATAATGAGGAGTTCAAGACAGGAAAGTGGGAGTATTTTCACGAAAACGGAATGCTTGAACGTAAACTTTTTTACGACGACCGTACCTATACATTGCACGTTTGGGATTCCGTGGGAAACCCCATGGTGATAGAAGGAAACGGAACAGAAGTACAGCGTTATGCAAATGGAATCATCCAAACTCAGGGAGCGTACTCAGAAGGGCTTCGCACAGGTCTATGGTATGGTTATTATGAGAACGGAGCAGAACATTACGAAGAATTATATGACCGAGGTAGGTTGGTAAGCGGTAAATCATTCGATTTACGAGGTAACGTGTACCGCTATACCTTTGCTGATGCCTTTCCTCTTCCGCTTAAAGGTGAGCAGTATCTACAGACTTATTTAGATAGCTATGAGTTTATTTACCCGGATACGGCAACAACAATTCCTGTGGGCGAGATGACGGTGTTTTTTACAGTGGATGAAACCGGAACCTTGACAGACTTCCGGTTTAAAGACGCACCTAACATCACTTATGAATGGCAAGCGAAACAATTGTTACTAGAAGGTCCTAAATGGCAACCGGGCAAATTGTTTGGAAAAGACCCTTACAAGGCGGAAACCTTAGTGAAAATTAAATACCCTTAAATCGATACTTGCAATTTTCGAGTGATACGCTCGCATAAAATCCCGGTGGCAATGGCAACATTGAGCGATTCGGCATTGCCATACCGGGGGATTGTAACGGGAAGCGTAATCAATTCAGCCGTTTCTGGTCGAATCCCTTGCGATTCGTTCCCCATTACCAATACGGTAGGCGCATTGGGAGTAATCGTATCGATGTCGTGCCCCTCCATAAATGCACCATACGCGCTAACATCCGCCGATAGGCGCTTTAAAAAATTAGGAAGCGCAGTGTAATAACAGGGAATACGGAAAATCGACCCCATAGAAGCGGCGATAACCTTTGCGTTGTAAATATCTACGGTTGTTTCTGAGCAAACGATTTGATTGACTCCAAACCAATCTGCAATGCGAAGGATAGTACCTAAATTACCGGGGTCGCGTACATCGTCGAGGGCAAGCGTGAAGGCAGGAAGGAGAGTAGGAATTTCCTGGTTTTTGGGCATTTGAACTACAGCCAGAGCGCCATCGTTCGTGTGCAATGCACCTACTTTTCGCAAAGTTTCTTCGGTAGTAACTTCAGCAAGTTCGGCTGTATGCAGTGGTAAGTCCGTAAACTGATCAGCAAATTTTTCGGTGTAGAACACTGCTTGTATGGTTTGATGGCTGGCAAAGGCTTCTTCCACCATTTTACTGCCTTCTACTATAAAGGCTCGGTACTTTTTTCGGTACTTCTTGGTTTGTAACTGCCGAATATATTTATCCCACTTTTTGTTCACGTTTCTAAAACTTTTAGAATGGCTAAGCTATCAAAAACGCTCGTGAGTTTCTAAATTCACGCATGCGCTTTTATTCTTTCTTTCGCCAATGTGCTGTATTCCTCAATACGGTTTGTGTGTGTTTGGGGGTGGCTTCATGTATCCCCACAAAAAACATTTCAGAGGGCGACTACCTTTTAGTAAATCAGCAGATAGAAGGAAATGAGCAGGTGGATACTGAAGAACTTGAGTTGCTGTTGAAGCAGAAGCCAAACCGGCGAATTCTGAATTTACCAATTATGCCCTATTTGTATGCCTACCGAATTGGCGAAAAACGGTTTAGGAAGCAAAAGCCAAAACTTCAGCAAGCGTATCGACAGAAAGAAGTGTTTTTTGGGCAAAAAGAAGAAGCTTTGCGCAATGAGTTCGATTCATTGCTTTCGGTAAGTAACTCATACAATATAACAAACGATTCGCTACGCTTACTTCAAGAATTGCAAAAGTTACAAGCTAAAAAGAATGATAAACTTCGAAAGCTATCGCTACGCATTGAAAAAGGAAATTGGCTTATGCGGTCTGTAGGCGAAGCACCTACCTTATTCGACTCAGCACTTACTGCCCAAACTACCGAACAAATGACTCTCTACCTTCTGCAAAACGGTTACTTTCATGCAACTGTTACATCGCATTTATCTACTAAGAAGAAAAAGGCAGAAGTTACCTATCAAGTGAAAGAAGATTCGGTAGCTCGTATTGAAAATATCATCTATACTATTGCCGATTCCACCCTGCGTAGCTTAGTTCTAGCAGATACCGGCAATGCTTTGTTTCATGTAGGAGATATTTATCGGGAAACTTCCTTAGAAGAAGAACGCAACCGTTTAACTCGAATGCTGAACAATACAGGATATTTTGATTTTGGAGTTTCTTACATCTTCTTCGAAATCGATACACTAGAAAAGCCGTTTTCCCCCAAAGTGGAGTTGATTATTAAAAACCCTCCGGGAGAACGCCAGCATACACGTTTTGAAATTGATGAAGTTGTGTTTGAAGCCGATGCGAGCGTTTCCCGCAATCGGCGAGCCTTGGAAGACACCGTTTATTTGGGTATCCGCTATATCGAAGAAAAGAAACGCTACTCTAAGAAAGTACTCAACCGCAAAATTTTTATCCGCCCTGATAGCCTGTACAGTCTTTTGCATACAGAGCAAACGCAGCGGGCGCTAGCGCGGCTCGATATATTCAAATTTGTAAACATCAATTACGATACCTTAGGGGGAAAATTTAAAGCAAATATTTTCACTAGTCCTTACGATAGGTTTCAATATTCTTTAGAAGGGGGGCTTAACGTAACTCAAGCACTGCCTGGGCCGTTTGTGAGCGCATCGTTTAAAAACCGTAACACGTTTGGTGGGTGCGAAATCTTAGAAATACGCGGTAGGTTTGGGATTGAAGCCCAAGCAGGTGTAACCGAAGATTCTGGTGGTTATAACAGTCAAGAATATGGTGGCAATATATCGCTTTCGTTCCCTCAAATTTTATTTCCTTTAGGTCAAAAATGGCGCAGTAAACTTGCAGCAGGTTTACCCCGAACACAACTTTCGTTGGGTTATTCGTTTGTAGACCGCCCTGAGTACAGCCGTACGAACATCCAAGGCGCGCTTACCTATCAGTGGCGCAACCGGCGAAATGCGCGTTTTGAATTCAAGTTGTTAGAGTTAGGAATCGTCTACACAGGTAGGTTAAGCGATTCGTTCGCTCAACGGTTAGACGAATTAGCAGCACAAGGCAATACGCTTGCACTGAGTTTTGACCGCTCGCTAGTATCTAGTTTTGTGGCATCATACATACAGGCATCCGATAGCTACGGAACTACTTTTGAGCGCACACATTACTTCAGGGCTTATATAGAATCTGGGGGTAATTATCTCAATTTTATTGATCGTACATTGCTTGAAAACGACGATCTCATTTTTGGGCTTCGTTTTTTTCGGTTTGCCAAAGTATCGTTCGATTATCGGTTTGCGCTTCCTTTCGGCGAAAATAAGGAACTGGTAAGCCGTATCAACATGGGGGTTGCCAAACCATATGGCAGTGGGCAGCAGGGGCTTCCTTACGAAAAGTATTTTTTTACAGGGGGGAGTAATAGCAATCGAGCATGGCGACCGCGAAGATTAGGTCCGGGCTCGTATACCCCTCCGGTGACTGAAGACGGAACATTCGATTATAGTTTTGAGCAAGGCGGTGAAGTGCTGATTGAAGCTAATACCGAACTGAGAGGCCACTTGTTTAGCTTTTTTGATTATGCATTTTTTATCGATGCTTCTAATATTTGGATGACAGAGACCGACCCAAGCCGCCCAGGTGCTTTGTTTGAACTACGCGATTTTTGGAAAGAACTTGCCATTGGCTCTGGTGTAGGGCTTCGACTCGATTTTTCCTTCTTGCTAATCCGTTTCGATTTAGGCATTAAACTATTTGACCCCGCACTACCTGAGGGGCATCGCTTCATAGGCGATCAGCTATCGTTCCGAAAACCATTGGGTGCACCGGGGCAAAGTACGCTGAATATTGGTGTAGGGTATCCCTTTTAAAATGCTTTTGAGACATTACTGCAAATAGGCATTACCTTTGTCGTAAACCAGCAAGCGTAACTACTTCACACATCTATGCGACTATCACTTTCAAAACTTTTTGTATGTGTAACAATACTACCACTCCTAACATTTTCGTATGCAGTAGGGCAAGATCTCAATTTTACCCAATACTATGCCTCACCCTTATACCTCAATCCGGCATTCGCAGGTGCTATTGAGCAGTATAGGATAGCGGTAGCATACCGTAATCAATGGGTACAAGTACCCCGTTCGTTTGAAACCAATATTGCCTCATTCGACTATAACCTAGCGAATATGCACAGTGGTGTGGGACTTTTAGTATACTCCGACCGCTTACCATCTGTAAATTTCAATCGTACCCATGCATCGCTCTCGTATGCGTATTCATTTTTTACAGGAACCGATTGGATGGTCAGATTAGGGCTTCAACTAGGATTTACCTTACAACAACAAACCCTCGATGGGTTAACTTTTGGCGACCAACTTGCAAGCGGAGGAACCACTGCGGAAACGGTGGAAGATATGAGTGCAGGCATCTTCGATTTGGCTACCGGAGCAACCCTTTACAATGCAAATACCTGGTTCGGCGTTGCAATATACCATTTACATCGCCCAAGCAATAACCCAAATGCTAATGCATTGCCGATGCGCTTTTCTTTGCACGGAGGGACAAGTTTTCCCATTGGAAACCACGAGCTATTACCTTCTATTTTTTACCAGGCACAAGCGGGAGTTTCGCAGCTCGATTTTGGAGCAAACTACTTACTCAATCCATTGATGATTGGGCTATGGTTTCGAGGAATGCCAGTAAGCAGCGGTAGAGAATCCGTAGCTGCGCTCATAGGGTTCACACACCGAGGCTGGACTGTCGGTTACAGCTACGATTATAATGTAAATTCGCTTAGGGGTACACCGGGAGGTTCGCACGAAATCACGTTAGTTTACACGCCCGAGGCTACTCGTAAATTTAAGCAACGCTATAAGGGGAAAGCATACATTCAATGCCCTACATTTCGCACGCGGTAACCGCTAACGCACATGCATGGAAAGTAGTGTGATGTCATCGGCATAGGCATTCCGACCTTTAAAGGTATTAAGCAGTGCGATTAGTTTAGTGTGCATTGTTTTTGGTGGGAGATCTAAGTTGTTAGAAATGAATTCTTGTAGATCATCTTCCCCAAACTCTTCTCCTTGTTCGTTATACGTTTCGGTGAACCCGTCGGTAAAACAGAACAGTAAAAATTTGGTAAGCCCATGTAACACACCGGTTTCAATGAAAGGAAGTTCAGGAAAACTACCCAATACGGTAGTGCCTTCTTGTAATCGTTCAACTTTCCCTAAGTGAAATAAGAAGGGGGGATTATGCCCGGCATTTACATATTGAATGCTTTTCTTTTTAAGATTGTACAATAAAAAAAATGCAGTGATAAAGTTTTCCCCTTGCGAGTTTTGAATGATAAGCTGATTTAACCCGGTAACAATTTCCTCTAGGTTGTTGCTTTTTTGGGACAGCACTCTCAAACCTGCTTGAAAGTTGGACATCAAAATGGCTGCAGGAATACCTTTCCCCGAAACGTCGGCGATACAGAGCATGCGTAAATCTTCACTTAACTCCAGGAAGTCGTAGTAATCGCCTCCGATGGTATGGTGCGGAAGATAGCTGGCTTCTACCATGAACGAAGCATCCCTCGGTAGTTTCTTAGGGAAAAGTAAATTTTGTACATTTTTGGCAATATCCAGTTGCCGGTTATATTCTTTTTGTTGTTGCTCTCGTCGAGCAAATTTTTTGTTTTCAACTGCTACAATGATAATGTTGCTCAAAGCATTGATGAACGCTAAATCGAGCTTATCGTGGTTGTCCAGCTCTTCTGCAATACCTAAGAACACGTACGCTAGTACTGTACTTTTGTGTTTTACCGGGATTACCTTATCAAACTCATGGAAGTATTGTAAATCTTTGGCGATATCGAGATCTGCCATTTCGGTAAATTCTAAAACAGAACGAGGTAGGGGAATTTGCTGATAATCGTGCTCAGTGCCAAAGTACGTTTTGCACTCCCAATCGAGTTCTTGCACATAGAGGGCCAGCTTGCTAAAGTTCGTATTTGAGCGGAGTATGAAACGATAAATTTTGTAAAGATCAGCTTCAGAAGCATTTTCGTTGATAGCGCGTATGGTCTCAAAAAGAGCATTTAATTCTAGCTCTTTCATTTGAAGTTGTTCTTCTAAAGATAGCGGCATAGCAATCTTTTACTTTAAAGATTTTGGGTCATAGGCATCGCGAAGTCCATTGCCAAACAAATTAAAAGCTAATACCATAAGGCTTATTGCTAAACTTGGAAGGAGTACTAAATGCCACGAATTTTTGGTAGCAATTACGTCGAACCCTTCGTTTACCATCATGCCCCACGATGGCATAGGCGGTTGTACTCCAAATCCTAAAAAGCTTAATCCGGCTTCAATCAAGATTGCCAATGCAAAGTTATTTGTGGCGATTACTACGATAGGCCCTATTACATTGGGTAAAATATGCTTGAAAATAATGCGACGATTTGAGTACCCAAAAGCTCGGGCTGCTTCTACAAAGAGTTTCTCTTTGATGCTCATAATTTCGGTACGAACGATACGGGCAATTTCTACCCACATGGTAAGCCCAACGGCGATAAATACTACCCACAGTCCTTTGTTTATTAGTACGCTGATGATAATTACGAGCATGATGTTAGGGATGGACCACGTAACGGTCATAAACCAGTTAATTAGGTTGTCAATCAGCCCGCCAAAGAATCCTGCAATTGCTCCTAAAGTGATTCCCAAGAACAAAGAAATAAGCACCGACATAAACCCTATGAGCAAAGATATCCGCGTACCAAAAATGAGCAAACTGAGCATATCGCGCCCTGAAATGTTAGTACCTAACCAATATTTTCGGTGGGTTACACATTTCTCTTTAAACTCTTGTTCTAGTTTCTCTTGGGTAATGCTTTGTTCTACCTCGTTTCCATCGAGGTAGTAGAAAGTGTTGCCCCTTTTTTCGAAGTTTGTTCCTGTGTTAGGTGTCAATTTTTCAGAAGGGCTATTGTATACCACTTTCACAATTTTGAGCATGTGTTCGCTAATGGTTTTCAGTTCACCGGTTTCTTTATCTTTTTCCACACCCGGGAATGGTACAAAAATAACGCTATCGTTGCGTATGCTGTACTCGCCAATAAATGGCTCAATCGTATATTCACTTTCTTGCCCGTAGATAACATATTCGATAAAACTGACTTTATCTACTTCGCGTTGCTTTCTAAACTTAATAAAGTCGACTTCGAAACCGGGAAGCTGTTTTCGGATTTGCTGCGCGCCACCATTTGCATTTGGTGTGTCATCGGGCATAATAACATAGCCCAATAGAGCGACAAAAAACGCAAAAACAATGATAACACCCCCAAAAATAGCCATTTTGTTTTGTAGGAGGCGGCTTTTTACTTGATTAAATGGAGTAGTATTATCGTGTTGTTGTTGCATGATGGCGTAAAAATACGCTGAGTTTTAAGATCGATTGCTTTTTTAGGACATGCCATTATGAATTAACAAGCCTGTTTTAGTAGCAAGATAAAAATAACTTTTGAATTGATTTTCAAAATCGAGTTCCTCTGCGGATATTTCCTCTGATATGGAACGCATACAACGTACCCATTTTTTGGCAATCAGTGCGCGAAGTACTTCTTTAAGTGTATCCTCTTCAAAATCAAGCTGATTTGCCAAGTCTTGAAAAGAGGTTACAAAGTACAATTCATCGATCACATCGAACTCGTCATCATTCATCATAAAGAGAAGGTTCACGGTTGTATTCTAAATTCACTATCACCTAAAAACGGTTTGAGGCTATACTTTTATCGATTTACCATAATTATCAGAGTTTTTGTCTAAAAACCCCAACGCTTCGTTTTTTCCAGCGGTAACTCCCAAATTGGGCTGTAATGCCAAAAAAGATTGCATATAGCGGATAAATAAGATATAACCCCAAAATATGAAATATGGAAAACGGAATACGCAAAAAGCGTAATATGGAATCCATAAACCTATATTCCACCCAAAACTTTATGAACGAAAGTACAAAAAAATGTAGGGTCATTTCCGGAAAATGCCATATTAAAAAAGCACTTGTAAGCCATAAAGCGTACAAAGCGAATATCATAATAGCTATGAACGATTGCATCTTGCTTTGGTAAGCTTTCCATTTACTTGCCCAGCGTTTTCGTTGTTGGTAAAATGCACCAAAAGAGGCAATGGCCGGTGTGCTCACAATCGCTTCGGTTGTTTTTGCGAAATGGATTGAAGCCGGCCCAAACCGTTGCTTCATTTTTTCGAGTAGAAACATATCATCGCCCGAGGGGATATGTAGTGAGCCTTCGTAGCCATTTACTTCGAAAAAGGTGTTCCTGGAGAAACCCAAGTTAGCACCATTACACATGCTCGGTTTGCCAAGGGCAATGCTAGCGCCTCCCACACCAATGAGTGCGGCAAACTCTAAAGCCTGCGCTTTTTGAAATAATTGGTGGTTATATATCATTCGTACTGGGCCACTTACCAAGGCTGCTTGAGTACTAAGATAGACGTTTAACATACTGCTTATCCATTGTTTATCTACGGTGCAGTCAGCATCGGTAGTTAGAATGAAATTACCGTTTGCTTGTACAATTCCATGTGTAATCGCTTGTTTTTTTCCTTGCAAATGATTGGGAAGTGCTACTTTCTTGCAAGGTAAGGGATGTGATTCGACTACTTGCCTGGTTGAGTCGGTAGAGTGGTCGTCTATCACTATTACTTCAAATTTAGGATGAGTTTGTTGGGCAAGGGAATCGAGCAACTTAGCCACTTGATGCGCTTCATTACGAACGGGAACTATTACGCTCACTGTGATAGTATGCAATAGAGGATGTGGCGTTTTAGGAGTACTTAGGGATTCCCATGCTTTTTGTAGCCTGTATAACACAAAGGTATACAGCAAAATTATGATGAATAGGGCAGTATAAATGCCGAAAATCCAACCCATGAGCTATTGCGCCAAGCCAACTCTTTGTTGTAAGAAAAAACTATTTTTCATCTCTTGCACAACGAATGTTGCTATGCTAGTTACCGAAAGTGGTTTCCCGTCTTTTGGCGGGTAATCGAGCTGTACTAGGCAAGGCGTTTCCTCATGGTTTTGAGAATTGATTCCCACCGGGCACAGTAGGGTCCAATCGAGCGAAGTTTTTTGGAGTGAAAGGAAAATATTGTAAAGGTTCTGTGCCATTGTAAACATTTCAATCGAAAGGCGTAAATGTTCAAATTGTGGGGTTTGGTCGTCGTACTGCAGAATGTGCGGATGTGCTATGGTTAGTAAGCGTCTGATGCCTCTTTTTTGTATTCCTTTTATAATACTGGGGATTGCCTCTGCAAATAAAGTGCTGTAGGGGGGGAGTACTGATATAACAATATCTTTCCCTCGAAGAATTTCATTGATTGAATTCAGGTTTTTTATATCGCAGTCGAGGTAATTTACATAGGGTAAACTGTACGGTTGTGGTTGAGCCGTCCATCCGAAAACTTGGAATTTTAATTGTTGATGTACCTTTTCTGCAATGATTTGCCCGAGAGGTTCTTCAATTCCAAAAATAATGATTCGCATAGGTTAGTTTTATAAATGAAGCGGGGTCAACGCATGAGTTTAACCCAACCTTTGTATTGTTTATCTCTTCGTTTATTACTCAATTCAAAATAGTACAGCCCGCTAGAGAGCCCGCTGCCTGCCCAATCATTCGCGTAATTTTCTTGCTCGAACAGTAGTGCGCCCCATCGATTATAGATTTTGAGTGTCCAATTATCGCCTACGATGTTTTCCACGTAGAACGTTTCATTTTTACCATCCCCATTAGGGGTAAATACATTCGGGATACTTGGAATA
>CAYMYI010000035.1:27890-35532 GCA_964394585.1 uncultured Roseobacteraceae bacterium | reverse complement strand
AAATTCTAGTTTTCTAATCACTTTTGTGTCCAAGTATTAACTACGCTATTGGGGGAGTACTTAAATCATTCTGAATACAAGTATTGTTGACCTCTCTAAAGAAACCATTGTAATAACAAGAAAGCATACACAGAAAAGAATCCTTAGTTAAAAAACTGAAAATAAAAAAGGAGTTACAAATTACTGTAACTCCTTGATTTTTAGTGCGGAACGGACGGGACTCGAACCCGCGACCCCCTGCGTGACAGGCAGGTATTCTAACCAACTGAACTACCGCTCCAAACTGCATTTTTTCTATAAAGCCATGAGCCTTATCAGAAAAGCGATGCAAATTTAAAGCGACTGCGCGTACTATGCAAATTCCAAGAAGGAATTTTTTTAAAAAAGAAGGGAGTCGAAACTCCCTTCTTACATAAATTACAGAAAATGAGCGAATTATTTTTTGCGGATGCTAAGTGTTTTTTTCTCTGCCATTTTTACGGCTTCGTAGGCATTTACAATTCCCCCTGTTTTCGAGAGTTTTTGAAAGGAAATCGTTTCGTCTTGTGAGCCGGGTAGGTTTACTTCTTCCTCGTATCGGATGGCAGATTCCACCAAAATTTCTTTTACATCGGCGGCTGATAACTCTGGGTAGTACGACATCAGCAAGGCCGCTACCCCTGAAACTACAGGTGCTGCCATGCTCGTACCGCTATTTTCTTGGTATTTGCTATCGGGCACGCTTGAGTAAATATCCACGCCGGGGGCAAAAATATCCACACTGCTTTTGCCATAGTTCGAAAAGTTAGCCACAAAGTTGTTTTCGGTAGTCCAAGAAGAAGCGCCTACTTCGAGCCAATTTTTGGCACTTTTGCGCTTATTCTCAAATTGCGGGGTTGGGAAGTTCTCAGTTTCGTCGATGTTGGCTCCATCGTTACCGGCTGCGTGGATCAGCAGCACCCCTTTCTTCTCTGCGTATTTCACGGCTTTATCTACCAATTCTTTATCAGGCGAGTAGCCTTTGCCAAAACTCATGTTGATGATTTGCGCACCGTTATCTACGGCGTAGTAAATGGCGTTGGCGATGTCTTTGTCGCGTTCGTCGCCATCGGGAACAGCTCGGATTGCCATAATTTGAACATTATCGGCAATGCCTTGAATGCCCAAGGTGTTGCCACGGTTTGCACCGATGATGCCGGCTACGTGTGTACCGTGCGAAGCGTCAGGCCCTTCTACCAAGCCGTTGCCATATCCTTGTTCTTTTCCATCGTTGTAATTATCGCCTACGATAGAGCGTGGGTCGAACTCAAGGTTGTATCCGTATTCCAAGCCATTTTCAAAATATTCGATTCCTTCTTCGATGTCGGCTAAGGTGATGTTGTTTGCCAAGGCATAGCTCATCATTTGTACGGCAGCCTGAATTTTTTGGTCTTCAGAAGAGATGCCTTGTACATCTTCAAGTTGGAGCTCATCGACTTCAAGATATACTTTCAGCAATTTACTTGCTTTCTCGTAAGTATCTTTAAAAGCTTTGTAGTTGTTGAGGTATTGTTGATTTTCTGCGACTTTTTCCTCATAATCCTTTTTTAAGGATTGATAGTACTCGTATTCTTTTTTTTGTTTTCGAGAGAGGTCGTCTTTGCTCACATCTTTAAACTGAGCGTTTAGGCGCTTGTATTCTCGGGTAAGTTCATATGTATCTTGGTGTACTTGCTTTCCGTTTTTTCCGCCGATGAAGTTCCATCCATGGGTATCGTCCACGTACCCGTTTTTATCGTCGTCGATTCCATTCCCGGCAATTTCGTCGGCATTGACCCATACTTTTCCTTCGAGGTCTTCGTGTTCGATATCAATTCCCGAGTCGATTACGGCAACTACTACGGTATTCGAGGGTTTGTTTTGTAAGAACTCTTCGTAGGCTTTTTCTGTGCTTACGCCCCGTACGTTATCTTTTTCAAGATCGAGATTGTACCAATTGAGCGGAGCTTTGGTTTGTTTTTTTGTAGAGTCGTTGAAGAATGTCTGCGGAGTGTGCGTAGCATATTGCGCCTGTACATAGGGGGCTGCCACCATGGCGACCAGCCACATTACTACGCTTAATTTTTTGAACATCATACGATTAGCAATTTTAAGTTTTGAAAAGAGGTTAAGCGTTATAAGAACGCTTTGTAAACTATTTTATGGTAATGTAACCGCAACTTTACGGAAATCTGTACAGGATTCACATTTTTTTTGTAGGTAGGCAGCTAACCGAAGGATTATTGGCGAAATGGTGGGGTGAGTGTAAGGCACTTGCATTAGGAGTTGCCAAATTCCCTGTTAATTTTGGCACGCTTTACAAACAATTCACTTACGAACTATGACCTCATTTACTACTGAAATTGAACGCATTCGGGGCGATATAGCGGCGTATCGTGCCGATGGGAAGCGTCTGTTTGCAACCTCTTCGTGCCAACCGCAGAGCGTGGTGTTGTTACACCTTTTATCCGAAGTAGACGCGACCATTCCCGTGTACTTTTTGAACACAGGTTACCATTTCCCGGAAACGTTGGCATTTCGCAAAATGCTCGAAAAACGGTTGGGGATACAGATTCTCGATTTATTTTCGCAAGTGCCTAAGAATCAGCAGCGCGATGCGGCGGGGAATCTGCTTTTCACTTCGGATCCCGACTATTGCTGCCATCTTAACAAAGTTCAACCGCTTGATCCTATCCTGATGGCAAACGATGTGTGGATTAACGGGATTCGCAAAGGGCAGAATGCCAACCGTGCCCGCATGAAAGCCGAAGAACCTTCTAAATTTGGGGTGGTGCGCTATCATCCTATTTTAGAATGGACTCAGCAAATGGTGTTTTCGTACATGAATGCATACGATTTGCCGCAACATGCGTTGATGCGCGAAGGGTATTTCAGCATTGGTTGCGAACCTTGTACGCGCCGCCTGCAACCCGGAGAAAATAACCTAGACAGCCGCAATGGACGATGGGCAGGCATGAAAAAAACAGAATGTGGACTGCATACGGAATTGGTTGAAAAATGAATGTATTAATTACCGGAGGAGCTGGCTACGTAGGCACCGAGTTGGTACAAAGGCTAGCGCAAAATCCTCATATCCATAGAATTGTAATTTACGATAACCTGAGCCGCCCTAACTACAATCTTTTCCTTTCAGAGAAGTTTTCGCACGCACAAATTCAGTTTGTGAAAGGAGAATTGCTTGATACGCGCAAGCTGCGCCAATCGCTCGAAGGGATCGATGTGGTGTACCATCTGGCAGCGAAAGTTACTACGCCGTTTGCACACCAAGATGCCCATGCGTTTGAACAGACCAACCAATGGGGTACGGCAGAACTGAGCTATTTGCTGGAGGCATCGCCTGTAAAAATGTTGGTGTACCTTAGCAGCGTGTCAGTGTATGGGGCTTCACAAGAGGAAGTATCGGTAGAGACCGAACCCAATCCGCATACGTATTACGGGATCTCAAAATTGCTAGGCGAGCGGATGCTAGAACGCTTTTTCGATACCGATATGCGCACCTATATCATCCGTTGTGGGAATGTATATGGCTATAACAAGAGTTTGCGGTTCGATGCGGTAATCAACAAATTCATGTTTGAAGCGCATTTTAATGGGAAAATCACGGTGCAAGGAAATGGAAACCAACGGCGTAGCTTTATCCATATTGGGCAGGTAGGCGCAGCACTTTCCAAACTGATACAGCGCGAAGAAATTGGTTCGGGGGTGTATAACTTGGTGGCGCGGGTACTTTCGATTAACGAAGTAGCCGAAACGGTTCGGGCGTTGTACCCCGAAATTGACACTCAGTATGTGCAGCAATCGCTCGACATGAAAAGCGCGGTGGTAACGCCCAGCCCGGTACTTACCGAGCTGTTCACACTTTCCGATTTCCAAGATGATTTAGAAGGGTTTAAAGGTCAGTTTGCTTTTTGATTACAACGGGAAAAACTGTTTTAAATAATTAAAACTTTGCACAAGGGCGAGTTTTCGGTGTTCGAGCGAGCCTTCGTAGGCTTTGTCTTCTACTTCTACACACACAGCGCCTTGGTAGCCTACATCGTGTAAGGCAGAGAGGTAATGCCCCCATTGGATATCGCCTAACCCTGGGAGCTTTGGGGTGTGAAACTCTAGTGGATTTGCCAACACGCCTACTTGGTTGAGCTTTTCGCGGTGCAGTTTGGCATCTTTAATATGCACATGGAAAATCCGCTCGGCAAATTCGTAGATGGGCAAGAGGTAATCCATTTGCATCCATAGCAAGTGCGAAGGGTCGTAGTTGAGGCCTAAGAATGCAGAAGGGATTCGCTCGAACATTTTCCGCCAAAGGGCAGGAGAGTACGCCAAATTCTGCCCTTTAGGCCATTCGTCGTAGGTGAAATACATGGGGCAGTTTTCAATTCCGATTTTCACCTGTTGTTCTTCCGCATATTTGACTAAGGGCGTCCAAATCTTTTCAAATTTCTCCAGATTTTTTTCCTCGTTCATGAGCTGGTCGCGCCCGATGAAGGTATTGATTTGCCCAATGCCCAACTCGTTTGCCGCACGTATCAATTTTTTTAAATGATTTTGGTAGAACGCCGCTTTTTCCTCGTCGGCGTCCATTGGGTTGGGGTAGTATCCTAACGCGGAAATGTTGATGCCTTTCTGTTGAGTAAGGCTCACAATTTCAGTATGTTGGACATCTTTGAGTTGGTCTAGGTCGATGTGGGTAACGCCAGCATAACGTCGGTTGGCTTTGCCCAACGGCCAGCACATTACTTCCACACATTGGTAGCCTATTTTAGCGGCAATATCGAATACTTGTTCGAGGGAAAGGTCGGGGAGAATGGCACTAGCGAAACCGAGTTGCATCATAGGAATTGAATTTTGAAAGCGATTTGTACAAATTTTTCTTATTATTGGAACGGAAAATGTATTTCTAACCCTAGAGATGTAAAGAAAAGTCTTCATTAAACATTACTCAACTTTAAAGACTCAAACTATGAAGAAAATTTTGATGATGGTGGTTTGCGGGTTGTTGCTTCAAACAGCCCAAGCACAGTTACTTCGTTTTGGTGTAAAAGCCGGTATAGGTTCTTCTGCAATAAGAGCTGACGATGTTTTGCTAGCCGTTGAAGACCGTTCTTATGACGATTTGCTTTTGAAAGCAGAAGGAGCCACATTTGGGATTCATTTCGGATTGATGTCGCGCATTAATATTCCTTTACTGCCTATCCATATTCAGCCTGAGCTTTTATTTACTTCGGCTGGAGGTAAATACACGGTAGAGAATGTAACAACAGGTCTGCAAGAAGATGATATCAAGCAGACGTATAACCGCGTAGATATTCCCATTTTGGTGGGCTATAAATTAGGGCCTGCTCGTTTAGTGCTAGGGCCGGTAGCTAGTTTTATTTTAAGTGAAGGATTTAGTACCGATTCGTTCGATACCCTAGAGTCTGATTATAACTCTGCAACTTGGGGGCTCCAAGCAGGTTTAGGCGTTGACGTATTAAATCGTCTGACGATTGATTTACGATACGCAGGTAGCCTAAGCAAGCTGGGCGATAGCGCAACCTTTGGAGGAGAAACTTTTAACTTCGATTCGCGCACTAGCCAAGTGCTCTTAAGCGTAGGATATTTCTTTGGTGGAGGGAACTAAGAAGAGCCGTCCCGTTTGTAGAAATCCCTCCCGGTGTACATCGGGAGGGATTTTTTGTTAGCTCAAGCGCGATTTGTAGTCTTTGTATCCAAATGATTTGATCAGCTCGAATTTTCCATCTTTTCGCCAAATACCGATAGAGGGTAAGTTTACCCCGTTGAACGTATTGGTTTTCACCATGGTGTAATGAATCATGTCGTTAAAAACCAATACATCGCCCACTTGTAGGGGCTGCTTAAATTTGTAGTGCAGCATCTGGTCGCCGGCGAGGCAGGTCGTACCGCCGAGGTTATAGGCATACGCCCCATTTTCATCTTCTTGTAAAATGGTAGGTCGGTAGGGCATTTCGAGGCAATCGGGCATGTGTGCGGCAAACGAAGTGTCGAGCATGGCGGTGTTCACATCTCCATTTTTCACAATGTCGAGCACAGAAGCCACTAAAAAGCCGGTTTCCCAGGCTACAGCGCTACCGGGTTCTAAAATCACCGTTAGGTTATAATTTGTTTTCAGGTTTTGGAGCAAGGCAATGAGTAGCTCGAGGTTGTACCCCTTGGCGGTAATAGCATGACCGCCACCTAAGTTGATCCACTGGGCTTGGTGGAGCAAATGCCCGAATTTACTTTCTACGGCTTCGAGGGTGCGCTCGAGTGTTTCTGCGCTATTTTCGCAAAGCGTGTGCATGTGTAGTCCTTCGATACCTTCGGGGAGTTGTTCGCCCAGTAATTCGGCGGTAACGCCCAAGCGCGACCCGGGAATGCACGGGTTGTACAAATCGGTGCTTACTTCGGAGTACTCGGGGTTGATGCGCAATCCGCACGAAATTTTTTTAGTAGCAGCTTGTATTTGGGGTTTGTAGCGTTCCCATTCTGAGAGCGAGTTGAATGTAATGTGGTTGCAGCGTTGCATAATTTCTGGGAACTCCTTCGGAATGTAGGCAGGGCTGTATGCATGTACTTCTTCTCCAAACTCTTCGTAGCCGAGCAGGGCTTCGTGTAGGGAGCTTGCGGTAGTACCGGAGAGATATTGCTTAACCAAGGGGAAACTACTGAACATGGCAAACCCTTTCAGTGCGCAAATGATTGTAGCGCCCGATGCTTTTTGCACCATATCCAGGGTTTTAAGGTTGTTTTCAAGCAGAGATTCCACCAATACAAAACTGGGCGTAGGAATTGCTGCAAAGTCGGTGTCAGTGGGAAGCATTTGAGCCATTTTTTCTTTGAATTAAATATGAAACGATTGGCAAAGTTAGTACGGAAATGGATGGTAATCGGTAAAATTTTGGGGGGTATATGCGGCATTCTTCTGCTTCGGTTAGGCTGTGTAGGGCAAACCCCCGATTTCTACTTTTTGGCTTTGCAGGGCGATTCCCAAGCAAAACAGGTTTTTAAAGAAGCCTTTGAAGCCACTACTTTTTTTGATAGTACTGACCTTTATTTGGGGCTTGAAGGTGCTGTTCAAAAGGTTCGTAAAAAAGGATATTGGCTTGCCAGTATCGATTCGGTGGACATTCGCCCCGATTCGGTATATGTGCAATGCTTTTTAGGAGGGTTTTACCCGGGAGTATCCCTCGATATTGACGCCCTATTGGCGCAAGATTTCCCTTTTTTGCAAAAGAAGGATTTTGAAAAAATACTTTGGACTCCTGCTGAAGTAGCCGCTTTAGAACGGCGGTTGATTGCCCACGCCGAAAATCGCGGGTATCCGTTAGCAAAGGTGAACCTTGTACCACAGATAGTGTCGAACGAACGCGTTCAAGCCAAGCTTACTTTCCAACAGGGAGCCAGGGTGGTGTTTGATAGCATTACCGCCAATGTTGATTCAGTGGGATTAAAACCTCGTTTTTTTCGTCGGTTAGTGGGTATACCAAAAGGTACGGCATTTTCTATTCAAAAATTGCAGCGCGTTAGGCAAGAACTGGATGCGTTGCCTTACCTCTCGGTAGATACGCTTCCTGCCATTCGTTTTGAGCAAGAAACTTTTGGTGAATTCTTGTCATTATCGAAA
>CAYMYI010000035.1:0-27880 GCA_964394585.1 uncultured Roseobacteraceae bacterium | reverse complement strand
AAAAAGCCTATGTAACTTTCCATCTTACAAAAGAAAAAGCCAATTCAATCGATGGCGTTGTAGGGATCCTGCCACAGCAGGGCAACCAAGGAGGGGTACGCCTTGTTGGAAACTTGAACTTGCAATTGCACAATTTATTTGCGTCGGGTAAAGCCTTGCAGTTTCGTTGGGAGCGTTTCCAGACTCAATCGCAAGAACTTGACCTCAAGTACCGGCATCCTCAATTACTGGGCACGTTATTTAATGTATCGGCAAATCTTACTTTTTTTCAACAAGACTCCAGCTTTTCGTATGCAAAACGGCAAGTGGGTATAGGATATCCTTTGCTTCGTTGGGGGGCGGTAACGTTATATGTAGAGTGGTTGAGTCATCAGACTGGGAATACCCTGTCGGTTCAAGATTCTGAAATAGCGTCTGTAGCTTCAGGGAATGTTACTTCTTATGGTATTGCATATGCGTTCGACCATTCTGAAAAACGTTTGGGGGGGGCTATGCAAGGAACTCGCTTTTCGGTTTCGTTTCAAGTAGGGGATAAGCGCATCAATGCGGATTCTGTTAGGCAAGTTGAAGCCGTGGACGCACTGCATATTCAGCTAACCTCCCATGTGCAACATTATGTACCATTTGGGGCATCGTATCATGCTAGGTTTGCTAGTAGTGCCGGGGTGCTTTCCAGCGATGTATTGTACCGAAACGAGTTTTTCCGCTTAGGTGGGTTGCAATCGTTCCGAGGGTTTAACGAAAATGCTTTTTTTGCATCGGGGTATCATGTTGCAACCGCAGAGTTTCATGCAAATTTTGGAGCTATTTCCTTCTTCCCTTTTTTCGATTATGCCCATTGGCAGTCGGGTGATGCTACTTGGCGGCAAGGTTGGGGTACAGGGTTGGGGGCTGCCGTGCGAACCCAAAGCGGATATTTCCAGCTTGTGTACGCTCTGGGGAAAGAGAAGGGCAATACCCTACAACCTAACGCTGCAAAAATTCATTTTGGTGTGGTGAACCGTTTCTAGATAGCAATGAATTACTACGGAGTCTTAGCTATTCGGAATACATCTATCACTTATACTATTTTGAATAAAGGAAGGAGTTATCTTTGCCCTATGGTAACTATACAAATGAAAACCACAGTACTCTTACTTTATATTCTTGTACTTTTTCAAGCAGCTCATGCATTGCCCAACCAGGTATCGGCACGTACCCGCACAGTGGTAGAAGAACTTTCTAATTGGCAGGTGTATGATGAAGAAGCTCAAATCAATGTTCCTTTTTTACCGGGTTATCATTTGACCAATAAAAGTATTTTTCACGAAATACGCGCAGCACGCGATACAAGCTATTCGCTTCAAATGATTACCCTACATACGGGAAGTGTTTTTCTGGCTGATCGTCTTCTGCAAAGTAATTTAGCCGTTGGGGATACTTTCTTTTTACCTTTATCAGAGCTACAAGCGCTTTCCCCAACCGATTCTGTTCTTCGCATCACGTTCTACCCCACTGCTAAGGAAGTCCTGCTAGCTCCCCCTTCTTTGTACATTGTATCAGATAAAGGAGCCGCCCCTTCGTTCGTTGGGCAAGAGTCTACTAGTTACGGGCAGCTATATATTCGGCAACCCAATGCCCTGTATGCTTCTAATACATTATTATATTTGTTAATTACGTGGAGTTGCTTTGTCGCCTATCTCTATGCATTCCGTAAAAACTTCTCTTTAACCACTTCAATCGGTGCTTGGTTTGTTTGGTTGAACCTACCGACCTCAGAAGAGGACATCACTTTTTTTGATTTATTGGTATTGCTTGCCGTATACAGTGCGATTTTCAGCTTTGCTGCGTTTTATGCTACCGGTGCTTTGCATGAAAGTTTAATCGCCTTATTAAACAATTCAGATACCTTCTGGGGGAAAAATGTTATGATATCTACTCTTGTGTTTATATGGGTAGTTTTACGCTTTGTTACAGTTTCGCTGCTGAGTGTATTGTTCGATAAACGTTCGCTTTTCCGTGTATTTGTTCAAGAATGGTATCGGCTATCGCCCACCTATATTTGGCTGGTGCTGTTGGCAATAACGCTGTGTACATTGGGCAATATACCACCATATTTATGGTTGAGTTGGCTAGTTTGGGGAGGGAGCGGGCTTCACAGTTTTTTTGTGTTGTTAAATGTAAATAGCGTTTTAAAAATCAGAAAAGTCTATTTGTTTTCATATTTTTGCGCTACCGAAATGATTCCTATCGTATTGGGAATGAAGTTTTTTATGGTTTTTTAGCTTATATACTAAAATGCAGAAGGAGACAATGGGAGTTACACCTCAACAAAGCACGCAGCGAGAATTGAAGCCAGTAAATTCAATTCTTGTATCACAACCAGAACCCAATGATGTAAATTCACCCTATCATAAGTTAGCCACAAAGTACAATATTAAAGTGGACTTTCGACCTTTTATTGAAGTTCAGGCTGTTGACTATCAGGAATTTAGAAAACAAAAAGTCAATATATTAGATCATACGGCTATTATTTTTACAAGTCGCAACGCCATCAATCATTTCTTTAGAATTTGTAAAGCAAGCAAGATTGAGATGCCCAGCGACATGAAATACTTCTGTATTTCCGAACAGACGGCAAATTACTTGCAAAAATACATTGTCATTCGTAAGCGCAAGGTATTCATAGGGGAGAAAACGGCACGTGATCTTTTGGAGATTATGAAAAAACATAGCAAGGAAAAGTTCTTATTTCCTTGTTCAGACATTAGGAAAGATGACATTCCTGAATTTTTACAGGCTAATAAGTATAAATACACTGAAGCAGTATTGTATAGAACTGTAGCAAGTGATTTATCTGATTTAGCCGATGTAAACTATGATATGATTGCATTTTTTAGTCCTTCAGGTATCACGTCATTATTCCAAAACTTTCCTGATTTCAAACAAAATGAAACTCGCATTGCAGCTTTTGGTCCTACAACCGCTAAAGCAGTTTTAGACCATAATTTACTCCTCGATGTAGAAGCTCCGCTACCTAACGCTCCTTCTATGACGGGAGCAATAGAGTTGTATATCAAAAAAGCCAATAAAATCGGATAAAGACATTGCCATCATTGAAGAAAAGCTATATACTTTAAAGGAGTATATAGCTTTTTTTACTTTTCCCATTTAGTAAGAAAAGTTATTCAAGGAAACATGGATTTTTTCCGTAGAACAATCAATTATTGTATATTGGCTGCATAATATGAACTGCTATGCAAAAACGTCTTCTGATTCTTTCAACAATAGCACTACTTACGCTCACTAAAGCATGGGGACAACAGGATCCTCAATTTACTCAGTTTTTGTTCAATCGAATGTATCTCAATCCTGCATATACCGGGATTAACCCTGATTGGATGGAAGCAACGGCTATTTATAGAACGCAGTGGTTAGGTTATGAGCCTACTTTTGATGATGGTGGGGCACCAACCACGCAACTGGTGAGTTTTCAGATGCCTCTCACAAAGTATAATTTAGGCGTGGGGGCATATATTATGAATGATCAGTTAGGACCATTGAGAAATTTTGAGGCAAACCTTTCAATCGCATATCACATTCAGATAAACTCTTTTTCCACTCTTTCTTTTGGAATTAGAGGAGGGATTTACAACCAATCGTTAGATTTTAGCGTATTGCGTTTCGTAGATCAAGATGACCCACTTAATATTGGTGGTCAACAAAACCAATCGACTTCTGATTATGGATTTGGCATATATTATAATTCCCCGACCTATTTTGGAGGAGTAAGTTTTAACCATTTGCAGGAGTCTGAATTTACGTTTGGTCAAGATAGTTCTTTTACCTCGTTGGCAATGCATACGAATGTTGTCGTAGGCAGAGTAATTGATGTGTCGCCTAGCGTAGAGCTTACGGTTTCTGCGTTGATGAAGTCTGATTTGAACAGTTATTCTTTTGAGGGTACTACACAAGGCACATTTAATGACAAGATTTTAGTAGGAGTATCGTTGAGAGAACTAGAAGCATTTGCTGTTACTAGTGGAATCTATTTTATGGAAGATAATAGGCTACGCCTTAGTTATTCGTTTGACTACACACTTGAAGCACGTAATGCCAAAGAAGCCACATCCCACGAACTTGTTCTCACATATCGAATGCCGTCTATTAAATTTCCAAGAAAACCCATTATCAGAACTCCTCGCTTTAGGTTTTAATGAATTTTCGACGAATATCCTCTACTGATTATTTGTTTTGGAGTTATTTTTGCGATGCTGATAAATGCATAATCACAAAAACAACTTCTACATTAATAAGGCATTGAATCTAATTTACAATCATGAACAGAGTCCTCACATTAAGAAATTATCTCACAATCCTTATACTAGGTATTTTACTTCAGAGTTGCATTTTTGGTGGAAATAAAGGAGATGGAGGTGAGCTAATAGGAGTACAAGATCGAGAGTGGACCGGGCAGGTGCTCCCTTACGGTATGACTTCAGTGCCTCCGGGTACATTTCACATGGGGCAATCAGATGAAGATATCACGTCCTCAAAAATCAATATGAATAAACAAATCACTATTGGTGGATTCTATATGGACGATACTGAAATTACCAACAACGAATATCGTCAATTCATATATTCTGTTTTAGGAGTCGAAGGCTATGATGCCTTTGAATATGATTCTATTCATGGCCCTTGGACTTTAGAAGAAGTTCTTGATTTTAAGAATGGAGGGTTATATCCTGACACTACAGTTTGGGTGAATGACTACACTTACCACATGGGAGAGCCTATGACACAGTACTACTACATTCATCCGGCATTTGATGAATATCCTGTTGTAGGAATAAGCTGGTATCAGGCTCAAGAATTTTGTAAATGGAGAACAGAGTATTTAAACACTTACAGAATTGAAAATGGTATGTGGCCTATGCCTAATTTTCGCCTGCCATCAGAGGCCGAGTGGGAATATGCAGCGCGCGGAGGGCTTGATCAGGGTAAATATCCATGGGGCGGTCCTTATGCTAGAAATGGTCGTGGTTGTGCATTAGCCAATTTCAAACCTGGTAGAGGTAATTACATTGATGATGGTTTTGCATACACTTCACCGGTGGGATCTTATTTTGCGAATGGGTACGGTCTGTATGATATGGCAGGAAATGTTTCAGAATGGTGCGAAGATGCCTTTCACCCTGCTAGTTATCCTATTGTATGGGATTTGAACCCTACTTATTTTGATGACAACGAGCCACGTAAGATAGTTAGAGGAGGTTCTTGGAAAGATATACCATTCTATATAGAAACAGGTACTAGAAATTATGAATTTCAAGATACTATGAGATCTTTTATAGGTTTTAGATGCGTAATGACTTATTTGGGGCGTTCTTCTGGATATGAGTTTTAATTAATTCCAAAAGCAATTGTGGATGAATGCATCATAAGTATTCGGAAATTAAAAAAAATAGGATATATTTATCCTAGTGAATAGTATTCAAGTCAAACTATTGTATAAGTCAATTAAATGTGAATTAAAATGAGCAAAAAGCAAGAAACTAAGTTAGAGTTTATCTACCGTGTGATTGTACCTAAAGTAACAAGTGTTGGTGCAGCACTAGTAGTTGTAGGAGCATTGTTTAAAATTATGCACTGGCAAGGTGCGGGGACGATGCTTACAGTAGGTCTTTTGACGGAAGGGTTTTTGTTCCTACTTGGAGCCTTCCAACCAGCACCTCCCCCAGAGGCGCACTATGATTGGGAAAAAGTATATCCTGAACTAGCTGCTGCAGAAGCTGCACAGGCTGCAAAGAAAGCCGATAAGAAAGGTAACGAACAAAAAGAGTTGGCTGTTCTAGGAGGCATAGATAAAATGTTGCAAGAAGCTAATCTTGGTGCAGATGTTTTCAAGGATTTCGGAGAAGGAATGAAATCATTGAATACTACGGTAACTAAAATGAAGGATGTAACTAATACAGCTGTTGCATCTGATGAATACACGAAAAGTCTACAAACAGCAACTAAGTCGATGGCTGATTTAAATAAAGCATACTCTACTACTGTGAATGCAATGAATCAAATGGCTAATACGACACAAGATGCCAAAGCGTATCATGCTCAAGTACAGGTAATTACTAAAAACTTAGGAGCTTTGAATGCTGTTTATGAAATGGAGCTGAAAGATGCAAACAGTCATATCAAAGCAATGAATAAGTTCTACAGTAACTTGACAGTAGCTATGGAAAGTATGTCTGATGCTAGCAAGGAATCTAAGTTGTTCAAAGAGCAGATGTCGAAGCTTACCACTAACCTTACAAGTTTGAATAAGGTTTACGGTAACATGCTAACTGCTATGAAAGGATAAACTATCCTGATAAATATTAAAATGGATTTTCACTTTATAAAATCTTAATGACATGGCAGGAGGAGCAAAAGAAACCCCACGGCAAAAAATGATTGGTATGATGTACTTAGTACTAACGGCGCTTCTTGCACTTCAAGTTAGTAACTCGGTACTCGATAAGTTCATTTTCATAGATCAAAGTTTACAGCATTCTGTTAAACTGACTATGGAATCTAATGAGAAGGTAATTTCAGGTATCAAAGCTACTGTGGAAAAGAATGGTAGTAGACCAAGAGACGTGCAGGTACTTGGAAAAGCTGAGCAAGTAAGAGAAATGACAAATACAATCCTTAATGAGTTAGCTGATATCCGCAAAGGAATTATTGAGGTGTCAGGTGGTTATACAGAGGATGGTCAATTAGCAGGAGCTAAAGATTATGATAAGCAAATGAATTATACCTTAGGTCCTGAAGGGAGTGAGAGTGGCGTAGCATATGCGTTAAAGGAATCTCTTAATAACTATGTGAAGAACCTTAATGCAATGCATGATTCCTTGGACTTACCACCTTTGGCTCTTGATGCAAAGGAAATCGAAGAGTATAAAGATAATCCCGATCAGATGAATAAGGACTTCGCACAGCTAAATTTTGATCATACACCCACAGTAGCATGTTTAGCTATTTTGAGTCAAATAAAGTCGGAGGTAGCTCAAGCGGAGGCAAAAGCTTTAGAAAAATTAGCGGCTGATATTGGCGCTGATCAGCTAAAATTTGATAGAATTGTTCCGGTTGTAAAACCTTACTCTTCCGTGGTTGCAGCTGGTACCAAATATTCAGCAGAAATGTTTATTGCTGCATCTTCGTCGTCTGCTAAGCCTAAGATGACTTACAATGGAAAAGAGATTGATGTTGAAGAGGGTGTTGGTATGATTGAGTTTGTAGCTACTCCTGGAGAGTATGATCAGTCAGGGAATGCTAAGAAAACTTGGAAAGGAACCATCACTATTCCTACTCCATTTGGCGACACTACATTTACCATTGAAGAAGAATATGTTGTGGCGAAACCTGTAATTTCGATTCAAGCTGCAGCAGTATCAGCTCTATATTACAATTGCGGTAACGAACTTAATATTCAAGTTCCGGCTTTGGGTGTAGACTATGAACCTTCCTTCACGGCTACTGGAGCCGATGTTATTCCGGGTTCAGAAAAAGGCAAAGTTACAATTGTACCTAATCAAGGAAAAGTGGCGATTACAGTAAAGAGTAAAGGAAATGTCATCGGCACTGAGACGTTCAATGTTAAGCGCGTTCCAAAACCTGATGTAATGCCCTTCATAAACAATAAACCTGCTGACTTGAAAAACGGATATCCTGCTCCTGGACCTCGCTCTATTGAGATGCGCGCTTTGGCAGATAAAGATTTTAAAGAATTTTTACCTAAAGATGCTCGTTATAGAGTAACAGGGTATGTAATTACTCTTGCAAGAGGTAAACGTGCTATTGGCTCTGAGAAGGTAACATCTGATAATGTTAATCTTTCAGCGCTAGCACAAAAAGCTCGTCCCGGAGATCGTTATGTGATTGAATTAAAGCAGGTAATGCGAAGGAATTTCCGTAATAAGACAGAGGAAGTTCCAGGTATGTCTGCTGAAATTTATACTATCCCAATTAATTAATAATTTGTAAAGAGACATGAGATTTTCAACCGCCATTCTATTCTGTTGCTCATTATTTTTCGTAAGCTTTTCTGTTTCTGCTCAAGAGTTAAGTGGTGATCAACAGTATAATCCCTATTCCATTCGTCCTGTGCGTAAGCATGACATAAGTTTTCAAAAGTCTTTGTGGTGGCGTATTGATCTTCGGCAGAAAATGAACCAACCGCTGTTTGCTGCTGAAAATCAGATTACTAAAATCATTATCGATGCTGTAAAAGCTGGTGTTTTACGCCCTTTTCAGAATGATTCGCTCCAGACGCGTATGTCAAACAAAGATTTTAATGAAAACTTAAAAATTCCTGGTGCTGACGATGGAGCTGATGATGATTTATTTGGCGGCGGTGGCGGCGATTTTGGTGGTGGCGATGATTGGGGTAGCGGCGGCGACTGGGGTGGTGGCGGAGATGCCTGGGGTGATGCTGGAGGAGATGCAGCGGCTGAAGAAGTACCTCAAGAATTCTTTCCACAGCAGATTTATATCTTGGATTTGAAAGAGGATATACTGTTTGATAGAAAGCGCTCTCGTATGTACCATGATATTCAAGCGCTCACTGTGGTTATTCCTGGTGAACAATATCCTACCGGTCTAGATAAGCCTTTAGCAACTTTTTCATATAAAGAGTTGGTTGAAAATGTATTTGTAGATAACTACAAGGCTATTTGGTTCAATCCCGAAAATACTGCACAACATAGAAATTTGGCGGATGCATTTGACTTACGCCTGTTTTCGGGGACTTTGACTAAGTATTCGAACCCAAAAGGCGAGTTTATTGCTGATACATACTCAGGCAATCAAGAACAAGCTCTTGCAAAATCTCAACAATATGAGTTTTACTTGTTAGAATATGAATCTAATTTATGGTCTAACTAGTATCTTAATATTTCTTTTAGAAAGGATGATTCAGTAATAAGAATCATCCTTTTTTTTTAAAGTTATAGCATAAGGTTAACTCACAACTCTATACGATTCATATGTAATTGATGGTAAAAGAAGAAATCTTTCCGCTTATATATATCTTGTTATATTTTTAAGCGATAGCATGTCAATCAAAAGCTAAATGAAACCTTACAGTAAAGTTAACTTCCTCTTATTTTTTACCTTTATGTTCGCTTTCCAAGTTAAAGCGCAGAGTATATATTCTACTTTTTCAATGAAGCTAGATTCTTCAGCGTTTTTCTCTGATAGTGCAGTAGTGTATGTAAATAATAGCTTTCCTCTTGTTTGGAAAAAGGATTCTGTTCAAGATGTATCTGTTATTTATGAAATGCAATATGTTCGGTCTTCTAAAAGTGTCTCAGAGGAGAATAGAAGTGAAGAAGTGAAAATATTGAGGTTGTACTCTAATAACACCGCTAAGGTTGTGAAGCTTAAGCTGGTAGGTGAAAAACAGCATAAAAGTGAAATGGATGTATCGGAGTTTTACTCCATTTTAATTAAAAGAATTGAAAATCTCGATTTTTCTTTTTATAAACAGGAATTACCTGGATTAGCTCCTCCTACTTTGAGCGAAAGAAATTATTCTGCTTGGTTTCTATTGAAAAACTCAAGCATACAATCCGCCATAGTAGCTTTTGATTTGCCTTCTATAACTTTTTCTGCAAATGATATTAATTTCCCGGGAAAAGTATGGCAACCTTTAGTGAGTTTAGATATTTATCAGATGATAAAAGAATAACGATGATGTGATTATTTATGTAAATGGAAGTAGATTACTGCTACTGAACTGCTTGTAAAATATATAGATATAATGGCATTCCCAGGGTGATGTTAAAGGGAAAAGTAATAGCAAGTGCCATTGGTAAGTATAATCCTGGATTTGCTTTAGGTACAGCTATTTTCATGGCAGCTGGTACAGCAATGTAAGATGCACTAGCAGCTAGAATACAGAATAGTAGTTGGTTACCCATACTATCTGTAATTGAAGGACTTAGCAAGGCAGTACCACACCCGTTAACTAGTGGAATGATTATAGCAAATACAAAAGGAAACCACCCATTCTTCCAAAAAATTGACAGCTTCCTGCCGCTAGTAATCCCCATATCGAGTAGAAAGACAGCTAAAAAACCTTTAAATAAATCTGTTGTAAAGGGTTTAATACCTTCAGCTTGTTCTTCGCTTGCTAAAAAACCAATCATCAGGCTGCCTATAATGAGAAGCACACTGCCGTTAGTTAGTGCATGATGTATTACTTTTCGAAACGCAATATGTTGTGTATCAGTATCTTGTTTTTTAAACAATAAGAGAAGTAATATACCTACGATAATAGCAGGAGCCTCCATAAGTGCCATGACTGCGACCATATGCCCATCGAAGCTGATACGCTGCAATTCAAGAAATGAAACACAAGTTACGAAAGTAACGGCACTTACCGAACCATATGAGGCGGCAATGGCTCCAGCATTGGCAGCCCCTAAAAATTTACTCAGGATGAAAAAGGTATATATTGGAACTACAACGGCCAGCAATACACCGAATAAAAGCGCCCATAGAATTTCTGTGCTTAATGTACTATGAGCAAGTTCTTGTCCGCCTTTAAAGCCAATGGAAAATAATAGATAGAGCGATATGAACTTTGATGAATTAGAAGGGATTTCTAAATCGCTTTTGAGTTGAACGGCAATAATACCTAAAAAGAAAAAAAGAAGTGCAGGGTTTGTTAAGTTCTCGATTAATAATTGAAAGTTCATAAGGTATTGTCGTTTCTTTAATTATGGTAGTTCTAATCAAGTCGTAGCGTGTAGCAATATGTCCTTTCTGTTTTGAATATTTGAAATAAACTCATTGTATTCTTTGGAAGAAAAACTATAAAAGTAGGGTGCTAAAATAGATAAATATAAAACAGGGATGATATATTCTCGAAATTATAGCCTAGCCATCAAGACGTTTGCTGTTTTATAGCGAATAAGTACTTATCTTTTTAAAATAAATATGATACTTAAACTTATGATTTTGTAATGCAAGCTTTAAACCCAGCGACCGAACTACCCTTAAAAGAATATGCAAACCATAGCGAAGAAACAGTCAATCTGATTATTTCGGAGATGCAAGCTGCTTTTGTTGAATGGAAAAAAACTGCGATTCCTCGAAAAAAACAATTGCTTGAAGCTTTGGCAAATGTACTTGAGGAGCATACCTCTGAATTTGCTCGGTTGATGGCGGAAGAAATGGGCAAACCTATTTCGGAAGGTAAAGCCGAAATAGAAAAATGTGCTTGGGTTTGTCGCTACTATGCAGAACATGGAGCCAGTTTTTTGCAGGACGAGCTTATCAATTCTGATGCAAAAAAGAGTTATGTGAGCTATCAGCCATTGGGAATTGTGTTTGCCATTATGCCTTGGAACTTCCCCTTTTGGCAAGTTTTTCGGTGTGCAGTACCCTCAATGTTGGCAGGCAACGTTGTTTTATTAAAGCATGCACCCAATGTGCCGGGGTGTGCTCAAGCCATCGAGGTATCCTTTCAGGAAGCGGGATTTCCTCCACATGTATTTCGTAATGTGTTTATTGATACAGAACAAGCCGCTAATATCATCGCCCGTCCGCTTGTGCGCGCTGTAACGCTTACAGGAAGTACACGCGCAGGAAAGGCAGTAGCGGCACAAGCAGGAGCTTTCCTTAAAAAAAGTGTCTTAGAATTAGGGGGGAGCGATCCGTACATTGTTTTGGAAGATGCAGATATCAATTTAGCTATTGAAACCTGTGCGGCAAGCCGCTTAATTAATAATGGGCAAAGTTGTATTGCCGCAAAACGGTTTATTGTGCATCAATCAATTGCTCAGCAATTTGAAGATGGGTTGGTGGCACAAATGCGTGCAAAAAAAATGGGAAACCCACTCGAAAAAGGTGTAGAGCTTGGGCCTATGGCACGGAAAGATTTGCGCGAAGAGTTGCATCGGCAAGTAACTGAAAGCGTGGCTAAAGGGGCTACGTGTATTCTTGGTGGTACAATCCCCGAAGGAAAGGGCTTTTTTTATCCTCCAACGGTACTTACACAAGTGCAAAAGGGGATGCCTGCATATCATGAAGAGTTATTTGGACCGGTAGCTTCTATTATCGTAGTTAACTCGGAGGAAGAAGCTATTCACATTGCAAATGATACGACCTATGGGTTAGGTGCTGCTATATTTAGCAAAGATGAAGCGCGTGCTGAAAAAATTGCCCGTTCACAGTTACACGCCGGATGTTGTTTTGTAAATGCATTCGTAAAATCTGACCCAAGGCTCCCTTTCGGTGGTATTAAAGATAGTGGGTATGGACGAGAACTTTCGCTGCATGGAATTAGAGAGTTTGTAAATGCCAAAACGGTGTACCTTGCATAAGATACACCGTTAGCAAATCACAGATTTGCTATTCATCGCGAAGCGTATCAGCAGGATTACTGATAACGACTCGCCATAGTTGGGGTATGATAACCAACACACCAATCAGCAAGGTAGCCCCAATTGCAATGGCAAATACTTCCCAGCCTAACTCTGTCCGTTTGGGTAACTCTTGCAACCAAGCTGAATTCAACAGGTAGGCTAGGGGGATGGCAATACATGCCGAAAAGCCAATAAGACCGACAAAGTTTTTAGAAAGCAGCACAAAAAGACCTTGTATACGTGCACCATGCACTTTCCGAATAGCAATTTCCTTCAACTTCCCATTTGTGCTAAAAATCACCATGCCCAAAAAACCAATCGTAGCAATTGCTATTGCAAGAAAACCGGCAAAACCCACTACTTTAATGATAGCTTTAAAAATGGTGAAATCTTCACCGATTTGCTCATCGAAAAACCGATATGAGAAAGGATGTATGGGATCGATAGCATTCCAGGCTTTCTCAAGCTTTTTGATAGTTTCTAGGTAATCGTTCGAATTGATTTTTAAACTAGCGTAGTTCAAATTATCCGTATTATTCAAAATAATCATTGGGCGGGTTGGGTCTTGTATCGAAGTATTTACAAAGTTTTTAACAACCCCGATGACTTCTACTGTAATCGAATCATTCGTAATAAACTGTTTGCCAATGGCATCGCTTGGGCTTCCAAATTTCAGTTTCTCTACAGCAGCTTCGTTAAGAAGCACATGCCGAAGTGCATTTACATTAGAAACCGTCTCCTGAAAATTGTTCCCTACTTTTAGTTGAATAGAAAGCTGCTCTAAAAAGTTGGGGGTTATATTCATCGTGCTTATAAGTAGCGAATCTTGTTTGCCCAATGTATATATCTGGCAAGTGTAAATAGTGCCTCCTCCTGGTACATGGCTTGTGCTTGCTACGCTTTCAACTTCGGGAAACTGAGCAAAAGCTTCGGTTACTAACTGGTAATCGTTGTTATGTAGATTGGCTTCTAAGATATTTTCCCCCTTTAGCCCTAAATCTACATTTAAGAGATATTGGAATTGCTGATACAGCAATAAAGCACTTGAAATAAAAACGATAGAAATGCAAAATTGTACAACTGTGAGTACTTTTCGCACTGTGAGTTTATTCCCAATTTGCAAGGAAGAAAAATTCTTTAATGTGTAAATTGGGTTGAACTTAGCAATGTAAAATGCGGGGAAAATTCCTGCGATAATTCCCAATAAAAGTGCAAATAGAATAAACCACCCATACACAAGGTAAGAAGTGTCGAGTTCAATTTTGAAGAAATCGGAAGGAATTATCTGGGCAAAAGCATCGCTTAGAAACTGTAAGAGAATCACGGCAAATACAAGTGAAATGGTAGAAAGCAAAACAGCCTCTACAATAAATTGTACCCTAACCTGATGTTTACTTGCTCCATTTACCTTGCGCACTCCAATTTCTTTAGCTCGGGTAACCGCTCGCGCCACCGAGAGGTTCGTATAGTTAAATATCGCGCTGAGCATTATGATAAACGATATGCCCCCCAAAAAAAGCAACAGAAGCAAGGGAAACGCATGACCGGCTTGGTTGGCATAGTTTTGCCCCCAAAAAGGCGTAATCGTTTGTACATTTTGTAAGACAAAATGCGTTGGTCGACGGTGTTCTTCTTCAAGTTCAGCAAAGTGCTTCTCTGCTACTCGGTTGAGCAGCTCAGTAACTTGTTCGGCAGTTTGCCCTTGCTCAAGTTTGAGATACACATAATTTTGATAGGTATCGTCCCAAGCATTGAGGATAGAAACGTGCATCCGCTCTTGCAAAACCATAGTTTCTATGAATGAAAACGGGAGAATTGCCTCGAAATCTAAATGAGAGAGGTTTTCGGTAGGGGCAAGAACCCCCGTAACTACAAATGCATCTTCATGAGGGCCTTCTTTAGGCGCTTGGAATAAGTGTTTTAGCAAAAAAGGTTTACCCAATGCAGGTGCATCGCCGAAATACTTTTGCGCTGTTTCGTAAGTGAGTACAATGCCGTTGGCTTCGCTAAACGCCGTGCGCGCATCTCCTTCGGCAAAAGTGAACTGTAGCAATGAAAACAAGGAAGGATCGGCAAGTTTACCCGTTAAAGGGATTTCCTTGCCATTGGCGTATCCTTCACCAAAAAAATAACGGTGTATCCGTGTTACTTCCGATACCCCACTTATCTCATTTTGGAGTACACCGGCAACGGCAACCGTAGTGGTAGCTACTTTAAAAGCATCTGCTTGTCCTTCGTTTACATGGGTAGTAACTCGGTAAATACGATTGGAATCCGTTAAATAAGCATCGTATTTAAATTGTTGGCTGATAATCATGATAATGAGCAAACACACACTCATGGAAAGCGATAGCCCAAAAATGTTAATTGCCGAAAAGGTTTTGTTACGCCAAAGATTTCGATACGAGGTCTTAAAATAGTTTTGAAACATTGCTCTTTGCATAATGATATACTGTTTTGGGTTAGTTTTCTTCCAGAAATACGGCCGGCATGTGCGCAATACCTGCCACCAGAACCAGCGCTCTGCCCTCCGAACGGAATATTGCGCTGCCTGTTCATAAAATAGTTCCTCTAAATCCCCCTCGATTTCCTCAAGGTAATGTTCGTGGCAAAACCACCGTAAGAATCGGAGAGCACGGCGAGGGGGAACCGGAAAGTCTGGTGAGTTTGTTTGCATAGCCCTAAGGAATACTAATTTGAAAAGCAGGTTTTGGAATGAGCGACCAAAGGCGTTGGCGTAAATCGCGAGAATCTGCCAAAGCTTTTTGCCCTTGCATAGTAATGCGGTACAGCTTTTTACGCTTTCCCCCTCGTTCTTTGGTAGGCTCTCCAAATCTCGATTCTAAAAAGCCTTTATCTTCTAAACGATTGACCGCTGCATGTACTGCACTGATGCTTACACTGCGTTCTGTCTGGTGCTCCAGCTCTTTTTTGATGGCTACGCCATAGGCTTCATCGTACAATACGCCAACAGTGAGCAAAACAATCTCCTCAAATTCACCAAGATATGTTCCTTTCATGGGGTACTAAATTTATTACTTTCGTAAATGTAGATAAAATAATGAATGATAAATGTATTTATTTCATAAATGTAGATAAAACTAAGATGAATGGTATCTTTCTTTGATGTATAAAAAAGAATAGGACGATAGAAACGAAGCTCTTAAGGAAAACCCCGACATAGTAAAAACGGATTATCGTCGGAAGAAAAACGAAAAGGAGGGAGAGGCAGTCTTACAGTAAACCCGTATAAAGCAAAAAACTCTCGGAGCATAGCTCCAAGAGTTTCCTTTCACCTACAATTTATTATCAAATAATTAAAGTACTTATTTTTAGAGCGTAATCGCTTGAGTAGTAGTCTTGCCTGCGCTGCGAACTTCAACAGTATATTCGCCAGCTTCCAATTGGCTTAAATTCAAAATTTTGTGGTAGTCAGTTTTGTTAGTTACTACCTCATCGTGGAATACTACACCGTTGATATCGTACACTTTAATAACTACAGGAGCAAATGCCTTTTGGAAAGCTACGTGTACTTTTCCACCTTCTTTTACAGAAGAAATGTAAGGATTGAAAGTGTTTTCAAATGCAACTTCACCTACTGAGAATGTGTGTACTTTTGTGAACTCTTTAGTGATCACTTTTACGTGATACGTTCCACCACCTAACTGCTGCAAGTTGTAGCTGATGCTTCCTGCATTTTCTTTTTTCAATACGTCGGTGTAAAGTAAGTCGAAGTCTTCGTCGTAAATTTTTACAGTGATACCTGTCTCAATTCCTTTTTCAAAAGAAAATTTGATTTTTTCACTGTTCTGTACGGCATAGATGCTATAGCTTACGCTACCTTCTTCAACAGTAGCTACTTTTGAGAATGCACCAACGTTATCGTTTGCGAATGACTGTAAGCCAATAAAGGCGAAGAAAATTGTTACGAATGTTCCGATTAATGTTTTCATTGTTTTTTGCGTTTTCGAATGTGTAAAATGATGTTTGATTAACTTATGCTTACCCTTTGTCAAAGCCTATGCCAATAAAATAAATACTTGGTAATCAGGTATTTATAAAAAGATGACTAAAGTCATTGTGTATAAAAGTGAACGCTTTTGTACACCTACTGTAAGATGATGAACACTTTTGAAGAAAATGCCTTGTACGGCGTACTGTTTCAAGCGGAAATGCCCAGCGATGCTGGAGGGGTAAAAGTGGGCTCATAAGTAAGCTGCTCAACGATACGCTCGCGTGTAAGTGGAACTTGGTTCGGCGAAATGCCCAGTAGGTTTAACAATCGGAATTGCTGTACAAAAATACCCGACCAATCAGCCGGTGGGATGTCTAGTAAATCGCTCAGTGTATCGCCGAGTACAAAACGCATGTATGAGGGCATATACCCCTTAGGGAAGCGCGCTACTTCAGGCAGTTGTGCATAATGGCGTAAAAGAGCATGGGTGAGTGCTTTCCCTTCCTCAGAAGGCTTGAAATTGCGTAATCTAATGGCTTTTTCTAATTGGAATGCCTGTTTCGCATGTTGTGGCAACAAAGCTTCTTCAACGCCCATAAGTACACCAAACACGCGCCAAGCATGCAACCATGCTTCGGTTTCCTGTGCCGATACCGAACATCCTATCTTTTTTAATCCTCTTATAATGATAAGGGAAAAGGCTAGGTTCGTACCTGCCATATCTTCTTGGTTAATGGGAGCACCCCACGAAGGGTTCCAGTAGCCTTTTTGCTGTATGTGATAACGTATGGTAGCGTGTATGAGGCGCACTTTTTGAATAGAACGCAACGCGCGACCTTCCGGAGTGAGTGCACCTTTTGAAAAGAGGTCAAAGATGAAAAGCGCGGTTTCAAGCAAACGATTGTGGGTATCGTGCCGAATACGCTCGGAGAGGTAGAGTACTTGTGCACCATCGGCAGCGGCATAGCAATAGGGGAGGGCATAAGTGCCGAGCAAGCTCATAATTTGCACTACGTTCTGCTGAAAAAACTGTGAGGCTTTTTCCATTTTGGAGGGTTCTGCCCACTTGGGTAGCGAGTTGGTTGCGGTAAAAAAAACGTGTAGCTCTTTGGGTAGTTCGGTTGTAAGAGGCTGCCCATTGTATTGGAGCTGGGTGAGCACATTACGAAATGGATATGGGGTTTCCGACTCGAACATCGCTTGGATTGCCTTATCGGCGAGGGGGTCTTGTTGCAACCGAGCCTGTGCTAGGAATTCGTTGGAAAATGAACGCATATACTTACAAAGTTTTCAATGTAAGCCCTTGTGAAGGATAGAAGTTGCAGGCTATCGAAGGTTAAAGTTCCCCACGCTTTTTAGCTCTTTCGTAACAACGGATTACATCTATTTCGGGTAGTAGCGGAGTTCCCTGTTCTAAATGAGCCACAAAGTGCTGTGCCAAAAAAGGCGAAAGAGAAACCCCTTTTGCTCCCATCCCATTAAAAACTCCTATCGAAGGGTACTTCGGGTGTACACCTACAAAGGGTCGACGGTCGTAGGTAGCGGGGCGGATGCCAGCTTTGTGGTCTACAATTTCGTAGGGCAGGGTAGTGAGATTCTCCAATCGTTCGGTTAATTGTTGTTTGCCCGTTTCTGAAGGATTCGAGTTTGTGTACTGATTGTGGTAAGTAGCCCCAAATTTATACCGTTGAGGGGCTTGATATTGCGGTAAAATCCATCCGTTGCGATTGATGATATGATGGAATTGAGGAGATTCTATGTGTACCGTGAGCACTTCACCTTTCACAGGCCGGAAATCGAGCCATGGGAAAAAATACGGAGTTAATCCACCCAACCCATCGCAGAGGAGCAACCGCTTCGCTCGGCAATTCCGCCAAGTAATGCCTTGGGCATGTATAGTAAACTCTTCAGAAGAAGTTTCAGTACCCACCAGCGCAGCGTGTTCTTGTAAGAATGCTCTGGTGCTTTGCAAAAAGAGGGGGATATCGAGGTAGCCCGAAAGTGAAATTTCCATACCGCCGTAAAGAGTAGGGATGTGCTCAGGGTACAAGCCGGTTTCGTGGAACTGCAACCGGAATGGCGTATACCGAGCATCGCCGGCGAGTAGCAACCAATCGTTCTGTTTTTCTTGCGAGGCAAATGGGAAATACATGGGCATTGGGTGAAAAAACCGAGTGTTCAGTTGCTTTTCCATTGTTGGGTAAAACCGATGCAAAAAAGGAAAAAGCGAATCGGCAAGCCATGTTTTCACCATCTTTCTGCCGGTAATTGGGTTAAAAATCCCGGCGGCTATTTTAGAAGAACTTTGCGCAGCGTTAGCATCTACCACCAACAACCGTTTCCCGTATTGCCATAGCGTAAGCGCAAGCACACTGCCGGCAAGTCCTTGCCCCACAAGCAGATAGTCGTAAGTTTTTTGGGTGTTCGACATCGTACAAAATATTTCAACAGTTAGTATGCTCGAAACTACATAGTTTAGCGAACTTAGACTTTATAACGTCTGAAAATCAGACTAATCAAATCATATAAATCATGCTATCATATTATTCGAGGATGTGCCGAATAGCATATCTTTCCTTCTGAAGGTTTACCCACAGAAAATTTCCAATACAATTCGATTTTGCAACAAAAAGGAGTAGGGTACATATAGAATTTTCAGGAGTGTATGAAAAAGAACCCCAAAGCGATATTGCCCTACTTCTTAGCTCTTCTTTGAACAGAACGCTTTACTGCTCAATCATTTTTCATTTTTAATAAGTTTGTATGGAAAGGCTAAAGGAATCGTTTCTTGGGATACGGTTGATACAGCAAGGATACTGCACTATAAATTTCAATTTTGTTTGAGCTCACATGGAACCTCCTATCAAGATATTCACCAACGAGCAAGCATGGAGCTTGACTCTACAACCCGAGCAGGCATCTGTAACGCCCATCTCAGTAAAACAACTCTGGAAAGTATACACTTTGCTTGCTGAAGGCGAAATGCAAGGGGAACTCAGGTTTCCATTTGCGCACCTAACCGATTTGCACGAAACGTTTGCATCGTTAAAAACACATTTTACCCTCTTAGAAGCAGGCGGAGGAATTGTGCAACAAGAAAATGGAAATACACTGTTTATCCATCGGCGTGGAAAGTGGGATTTACCCAAAGGAAAAATCGAAAAAGGCGAATCCATTGAAGTAGGAGCACTCCGCGAAGTAGAGGAAGAGTGCAACATTAAAGCTACCCTACAGCGCAAAATAGGAGAAACTTGGCATACCTACGTGCAAAACGATGCTCATATTTTAAAGTGTACGCACTGGTTTGCCATGAGATGTAGTGCTACCGAAGCTAAGAATGCCAAGCCCCAATACGAAGAAGATATTCACCAGATTGCTTGGCTAAGTCCTCGTGAAATTCGAGAAAAGGTGTACCCGAATACCTTTCGTTCCATTATAGAAATTTACCAGCAGTTTTCATGATGCTTCGAGCTCTCATCTTATTGGTGTGTTGGGGAATGCTGCCTTTGGGAAGTTGGGCACAGCTGGTTCCTAAAAAAGCTTCTAACAGGCTATGGGGATATGTTAAAAATATCTCTTCTGAGAAGTTTAAAATAGAACCGATTTACCAACATGCCTCTCACTTTGCCCCAAACGGATTGGCAAGAGTTCAGAAAGGGAATACTTGGCGGCTTATTAATGCGAAAGGAAAAAGTGCTGCTGTCGGTTTCGATTCTCTCGGGTGGAGCGATGAGCCATCAGAAGAACTTGCCCAAACCCCTTTCTTTCAAAACGTAATCGGTGCAAAGCAAGAAGGTAAGTGGGGGTGGATTGATCCGGAAGGCACATGGCGGAAAGCCCCAGAGTTTTTAAAACTAACACGTATGGGGCAAATCGTTGTGGCAAAAACAACACAAGGCTGGCAGTTATACCACCCGGATGCTACCGTAGTAAACTCTCTTTATTATGATAGCCTACAAAGCTTACCAAACGGAGAGATTGCCGCATGGAAGCACAAGGCAGCAGCTTTGCTCGATGCCAACGGGATAGCACTCACTACATTTCAGTATCGTACTATTGGATCCCAAAAGGATACCCTCTGGTGTACGCAATATTCTTCTTTTAAATTGATTTCTGCGGAAGAGGGGCTATCTGCCGGTAAATGGTATTCCGATAGCGTTGCCTGGGCAGGCGAACAACGCGTGTGGGTATTGCGCAATAGTAAATGGGCACTGGCACGCCCCGATTCGCTACTCACCTCGTTTCAGTGGGATAGCGTTACTGTATTTCACCAAGGAGTGGCAAGGGTTGCAAATCAAAATTTTTGGGGAGCGCTCAATTCAGAGGGTGTACTTATCATTCCTACTCAATATCAGCACCTACAGCAAGATTCTGTAACGGGTTTAATGCGGGGTGTACAAAGCAAAACCGTTTCCTATTTTTCGCCTGAGGGAGATCCAATACCCAACAAATTTACCCCCAATTGGCTCTCAAATCAGCCCGATGCACGAGGATGGTATCTGGCAAAAAACGGGGAATACACCGGGTTTGTAAATGCAGCCTTTTCTGTGAAGATTCCTTTTCATTATGCAACTGCTACAGCATTTATAGGCGATTTTGCTGCCGTCCGAAAAGGTGATTTTTTTGGGATAATTAACCGCCAAAATGAGTGGGTCATCAGGCCGGTAGTCGATAGCCTTTGGGTTTTATCGCCAAGTACGTTTGTATTTCACGATAGAGGACGCTGGGGCACACTCGATGCCAAAGGTATTGAGCGCTTTGTGGCACAAATTGGCGATACTTACCAACCCTACGGTAAAGGATTACTCCTCCGAAGGGGTAGGGCACAAGGCTTTTTAAACGAATACGGTAGGCTTGTAGTCCCCCCTCGGTACGATTCGGTAGCGCTTCATACCGATTCGCTTTATCTTCAAATTATGCAAAACGATACGCTCTTGTATGCGCATCGGTATCGGGGCGAAATTCCCTCCACTGTTGCTTGCGCTCCCTGGACATTTACCGGCGAATTGCGCGAAGGATTCATCCCGATACGGTGGGATGGTAAATCTGGCTTTGTAGATGCCCAGTGCCGCTTACGAATAAGTACACAATATGAAGCTGTACAGCCTTTTTCCGAAGGGTTGGCGGGGTTTCAACTACAAGGGCAATGGGGGTTTATCGATCGGCAAGAGCAACTGCGAGTGCAACCACGTTACCAAGCCGTAAGCCCTTTTCAGCAAGGAGTTGCTGTGGTAACACGGCAAGGGAAACAAGGATTGATTGACCAAAACGGAAACGAGATTCTACCTTGTGTGTACGACTCGCTACAACGGACGGTATGGGGCAATTGGCTCCTTTGGGATTCGGGCAAAGTGGGGCTATTTTCTACCCAAGAAGAGTTCCTTTTATATCCTGCTTATGAACAGATACAAGATACTCCTTCTCAGGGTGTGATTGTACGAAAAGGAACGCTTTATGGGATTAACCGCCGAAATGGGATTCATATTCGCTTTCCGGAATATTCAAAAATCCGCCCGTTAGGGCAATATTATTATTTAATTACCGAGCAGCCAGAACAACTCATTGAACGATAGCTTAAGTAACAGGTGAGTTTTTGGAAAAGTATAGCACTCGGCGAGCTCAAATTTTCTAATTTTACAACATTGAAATATTAACGGGTATTAACGAAATAAGAAGTATGGCTACATCGCAGAAAAATTTGAATGATTACGAACCGATTAAAAGCGAAAACGACCTAAGCGAAGCTGTTGTGGGTATAGTTGTTTCTACATATCATTCAGAAATTACCGAATCGCTCTACAATGCTGCTGTTGCGACGCTGACAAAACATGGTATACAAGAAGAAAACGTCATTCGCCGCAACGTTCCCGGGGCATTTGAACTCAGCTTAGGAGCTCAATTTCTTGCCCTACGCGACGATACCGATGCTGTTATTTGCTTAGGCTGTGTAATCCAAGGTGAAACACGTCATTTTGAATTTATTTGCCAAGCTATTGCCCAAGGAATTACTACTGTTTCGCTTACGCATAATATACCTGTTAGTTTTGGCGTGCTCACCACCGATACCGTGGTGCAAGCTCAGGAACGTGCCGGGGGCAAGCATGGCAATAAAGGTGTTGAAGCTGCCGCAGCCGTATTAGGAATGCTCGGTTTGCCCGAAGCAATGCTTAGTGCCGATTTAGATGAGGATGGGGAATTTCCCACTTTTTTGTTCTAAGCAACTAATCTTTTAAATCAAACGGTTTCTTCTAACAAAGGCAGTTTTTACTGCTAACAAGCCTCATAAAATGTAGAAGTTAGGGATTTCTTGCTGCATTTTAAACTAATTCAATAGCTACTCATAAGATTACAGAAACATGTGGATTCGTCTGGCAGATTTTATTCTCCGATATAGACTTTGGCTCATCGCCGTCTTATTACTCATCACCGCTTTTATGGGGTTTCAAGGAAGGAAAATTGAATGGTCCTATGAGTTTATGCGCATTGTTCCTTCTGATGATCCGAGTATGATATACTTTGATAAGTTTCAAAAAACATTTGGGGAAGATGCTAACATGCTTGCGATAGGCATGCAAGATAGCACCGTATATCAATTGGAAAACTTTTTGAATCTTGCACGTTTAGGTGCAGATGTGAAGGCACTGGAAGGTATTACGGGGGTTGTATCGTTGCCACAGATGTTGCACCTCACGCGTAATACCGAAGAAAAACGTTTTGATCCTACCCCTATTTTTGACCCGCTCCCTCGCACACAGCAAGAGCTCGATAGCTTGTTATTGTTTGCGCGCGAACTTAAATTTTACGAAGGGAAGCTCATTAACCCCGAGAATGGCGCCACCGTATTATTGGTTTCCTTCGATCCGGTCTACCTTAATTCGGAAAACCGAACGGGCATCACTGAACGCATTGTATATTTAGGTGATTTATTCAGTAAAAAAACCGGGATTGAGTTGCATTATGCAGGGCTGCCGTATGTTCGTTCGATTATGGTATCGAAGGTGCGCAAAGAAATGAATTTCTTTTTGCTCTGTTCGTTGGGAATCACCGCTGTGATATTATTTCTCTTTTTCCGTTCATTTTCCCCGGTGATATACCCTCTCATCATGATTGGTATGGTAGTCGTTTGGACGGTAGGTACATTGGCAATTTTAGGCTATAAAATTACAATGTTAACCGGGCTGCTCCCGCCGGTTTTAGTGGTAATTGGTATACCCAATAGCATTTACTTACTCAATAAATATCATCAAGAGTTTGCCTCGCATGGTAACCAAAGGAAGGCGCTTTTGCGTGTAATCCAGAAAATCGGTGTGGTAACTTTAATTACTAACACCACTACTGCAATCGGATTTTTAGTACTCACGTTCACCAAAATTTCAGCTTTGCAAGAGTTTGGTATTACGGCAGCGTTGAACATTTTTGCCACATTTGTCATCAGTATTATTTTTATTCCGGCGGTATTTTCATTCTTGCCCCCACCTAAAACGCGTCATATCCGTCACCTCGAGTTTACGCCTATTAGGTTTCTTCTTAATTTATTCGATAATCTGATCAGTCGGTATCGGGTAGCAGTGTATGTGTCTTCTTTCGTGCTTGTAATATTGGCAACTTGGGGGGCTTTACAGCTAAAGGCGGTAACCTATATGGTTGATGATTTGCCTGATAACAGCCCTATTCGTAAAGATCTAGCTTTCTTTGAAGAAAACTTTCGAGGGGTAATGCCCCTAGAAGTAGTGGTAGATACCGGTAAAGAAAAAGGAATCCGGAAGCGCTCCAACATCCAAAAAGTAGAGCAGCTTGAGCAGTATTTTGCAACAATCCCTGAGCTTACCACGCCTGTTTCTATGGTTGCTTTATACAAAGCGGCGAACCAAGCCTATTTTGGAACTCCTGCTGACTACCGACTTCCAAGCCGCCGCGAAGAACCTTACGTACAACGCTATCTAAAAAACCAACAAGAAAGCGAACTTACCCTAACGAACTCATTTGTGGATAGCACCGGTCAGCTATTGCGCGTTTCAATGAAAGTAGCCGATTTAGGTTCAGAAAAACTCGATTCGCTCATTAACCAAGAGTTGCGTCCAGCTATCGATAGCATCCTCGCCGATACCGAAATGAAAGCCGACGTTACCGGAACTACTTGGATTTTCGTTCAAGGCAACGATTACCTCATCCGCAACTTGCGCAATAGCATGTTCATCGCCTTTTTCCTGATTGCAGTGATTATGGGAACCCTGTTTGGAAACCTCCGCATTATCATCATTTCGCTAATCCCTAACGTAATTCCTCTCATTCTTACAGCAGGACTTATGGGTTTTTTAAACATTCCCTTAAAACCCAGTACGGCATTGGTTTTCAGCATTGCCTTTGGCATTTCCGTAGACGATTCTATCCACTTTTTGGCGAAATATCGGCAAGAGCTGCTTATGCACCGATATGACATCATAAAAGCCGTTACTGTAAGCTTACGCGAAACGGGCATGAGTATGATTTACACCTCTATTGTATTGTTTTGTGGCTTTGTCATTTTCGCAGCTTCCGATTTCGGTGGAACCGTGGCGCTAGGAGCTCTTACCTCTACCACGCTCCTAGTGGCGATGGTAACTAACCTAATTTTATTACCCTCTCTACTACGTTCTTTTGATGTAGGCACCCAGCAGGTACGACTCAACCCACTCATTGATCGGCACAATACGTTTTATTTAGAAGATGAAGACGAAGAAATTGATTTAGAACGTATTGAAGTCAAAAATCCTGACAGTTAAAGTTCTTCTTAACCATGCAAGTTGTAAAACTCCTAGTAGAATTTTATCCATGCGTATTGAAAACCGTTAGAGTATAAGCGTTATTTTGAACAATACGCACATGAGGTTACATACAATTCGGCAAGGAGCTGATGGCTTCCCTAGCCAAAGGGAGAATTTTTAGTAAATCCTGCTATTATTCTCCCTTTTTTTATGAAATAATTCGTAGAGGTGTAACCTTAAAAAGATATTTGTCGTTTTTATAAACAAATGTGTCAAAATAAATGTCTTATATTTGTAGAGCTTTGCTCTTCATTTGTCATATAAATAGACAATCTCAAAAAAGTCTGATTTATTTAATGTCAAGATTTGTTGTTAACTTAGAAGACTAAAATAATGAACTCACAGATACCAGATTATTTTACTGATAAACCCTCAAACGCTATGAAAGCATATTCCCTCACACTAACCCTGCTAGGCAGTTTGCTTATAATGCAATCGGCCTATGCCCAAGAGTACGATGACTTGTATTTTTCGTCGAAAGACAGAATTAAATTAAAGGCAAAACGAGGCGACTTAACTAAACCAGATGATGTTTCCTCTAAGTTTTATTATACCGAACCTGTAACAGCGTCTGCTGAGACAACTCCAGAAGCTGTTGCAACCTCAAAATTTTCAAACCCTGATTTCCAAGCAGCACCTAATACTACTGCCGTGGAAGATGAATCGGAATTCGCTTATTATGAAGCGCCTGAAGCCACTCCATTTACAATGGCGAATCCACGCCCTGGTGATAATATCTATAACAACGTTAACCAATGGGACGCTTCTAACCAATTCAATAATTGGGGTACTTCAGCTGCCTTTGCCGGTTGGGGAAACCCTTACTTTAACAACTTTGGGGTCAATCCTTTCTTTGGAGGCATGAATCCATACTGGGATGCTTGGGCTCCTATGCCAATGAACCAGTTTGGAGTGAGCGTAGGTTTTGGCTTCGGTTGGGGTAACTATTGGGGTTTTTCTGCTTATGATCGTTGGAGATTCCGAAATCGCTTGTTTTGGGGCAATGGTTTCCCAATGAATCGCTTCGGCTGGGGCTGGAATAGCTGGGGTAACCCTTGGTGTTCTCCGTTTATGAACAATGTAGTAGTTGTAAATAATCGGTTTATTGGAGGAGAGCGTTTTGTACGCAATGTATACCGTGGCCCTATTGGACGACGCTCATCCGTAGGAACTACACCTAACTTACCAGGTAGAAGTGTACAGCGCACCGTTAACAACCCTCGCGCTGCGATGAACCGCCGCTATGCCGAGGCACTCAACAACCGCCGCTCTACGCCGAGCAATGAGCGTACCGGTACAATTCAGAGACCTACTCGTCGGAGTAGTACTCCTGCTACAGTAACCAACCCTAACCGTTACCGCAGAAGTTCAACACCATCGTATAACAGCCGTGGTAGTAGCAGTCCAAGTCGTAGCATACAGCGTCCTACGCGCAGTAGCTCTTCTTCTCCTTCTTACAACCGAAGAAGTAGTTCTGGAAGTCGTTTCAATAGTGGCTCTAGAGGTAGTAGTGGCTCTCGAAGTTCGTCTGGTTCGCGTGGTAGCAGCGGCTCACGTTCTTCATCAGGTCGCCGAGGCTAAGATGATACATTAATGGGGAAACCAATCGTACGATAGGTATTTCTCTTTTCCCGAAAAACGGATTGGAAAATTGGCAGTTTTGTCAACCAGTTCGTTTTTTTTTTACCCTTCATACAAGAACTTTCCAACTCTTTCTAAAACGAATCCATCATGAAAAATCTAAAAATCTTTTTTATTGCTTGCCTACTTTCTTTAGGGTGGCAGTTCGGGCATGCTCAAGTAGATCCTGCTGCATTTGGTTATTACGCCGATGCTTTACGCTTCTCCCGCATTACTTCAGGAGGAACAGTCCGTTTCCAAACCCTAGGAGGAGCTAATACCGCATTAGGAGGCGACATTTCTAGTGCGCATACGAACCCTGCCGGGCTAGGGTTTAACCGAAGTTCGCAGTTTAGTTTTACGCCGGCATTTAATGTGAATACAGCTACTAGCAATGCTTTTGGCTCTTCGCTCGACGACTCCCGCTTTAATGTCAATTTCGATCATGCTGGTATCCTCTTTTCAAATGCTAAAAATACCAGTGGACCTAACAAAGGAGGCTCTTTTGCCATTACTGTAACTCGCGTGAATGATTTCCAACAGAACGTCAGTTATGCCGGGGTAAACGCTGATAACTCCATTATCGACTTTTTTATAGAGCAATCCGATGCTATACGCTCATGGGGGTATTTTGATAACCAAGGCGATGCGATTTTCGATATCAATGCTTTAGCATACTATACTTATTTAATTAACCCTGATTATGAGTTTGATAATGGTACGCAAGATCTATATTTTTCATTCTTACCATTAGTGGAAACGGAACAATCGGAAACAATACGTACACGCGGGGGACAGTATCAGTGGGATTTTGCCTATGGCGGAAACTACGACGACCGATTATACTACGGGATTAGCTTGGGGTTGCAAACCATTCGTTACGACCAACAAAAAGAATACACTGAAATTCCGTTGGAAGACTCACCCCTTAACTCTTTGTTTTTTGAAGACCGTTTAACAGTAACCGGAACGGGCGTGAACCTTACAGCAGGGTTAATCTATCGCTTAAACGATGTGGTACGGATTGGTGTTAGTGGTACTACGCCTACAGCAATTCGTTTATCTGAGTTATATTTTGCTAACCTCACTGCCGATTATAACAATTT
>CAYMYI010000034.1:15789-35908 GCA_964394585.1 uncultured Roseobacteraceae bacterium | reverse complement strand
CTACTATGCGCAACTGGCTCGATAAATTCGTTCAGCATGCCCACGAGTTCAATTTCCCCGTGCACCGAGCGTATGTCGATTTATCAGAAGAGGAAAAAACAATACTTTGGAACGGTAATGCATACACCGAAGGGATTCATGCCTTTTTTGAGCACTTAGAGTCCAAATCGCATAAAATACAGTACCGTGTTATGCTTTCGCGGTATCGTGGGCGAACGACTTGCCCCGATTGCCGCGGGACACGCCTTCGGAAAGATGCTCTTTATGTAAAAATTGCAGAGAAATCCATTGCTGATATTGTGCTGATGCCTATAGCCCAAGCGGAGGAGTTTTTTAAAGGCATAGCGCTAAACGATTTTCAACAGAAAGTAGCGCGCCGCATCCTTTTAGAAATCCAAAACCGACTTTACTATTTGTGCCAAGTAGGTTTGGGGTATCTCACGCTCAACCGGCTAACTTCTACGCTTTCAGGCGGTGAGTACCAGCGCATTAAATTGGCAACCTCGCTAGGAAGTGCGCTGGTAGGCTCTATGTACATACTCGACGAGCCAAGCATAGGGCTGCATCCAAGAGATACCAGCCGACTGATAGAGGTGCTAAAACAACTAAAGAATATAGGCAATACCGTGATTGTGGTGGAGCACGAAGAAGATGTAATGCGCGCGGCCGATCAAATTATCGATATTGGCCCTGATGCCGGTAGGCACGGTGGTGAACTCGTATTTCAAGGGAATATTTCTGAACTGAACGATAGCAGCAGCCATACAGCACGCTATTTAAGTGGAAAAGTATCCATTGCAACTCCCTCGCAACGGAGAAAATGGACAAAAGCCATTCAGATAAAAGGAGCCTCTCAAAATAATTTAAAGCACATCGATGTGGATTTTCCTCTTGAAGTCCTCACAGTCGTAACCGGTGTGAGCGGCTCGGGAAAATCTACCTTAGTGCGTAGTATTCTGTTTCCTGCATTAAGCAAAGTGCTCGAGCAACACGCCCACGAAACCGGAAAGTTTGATCGTATGGAAGGTGATATCAAATCGGTTCACCGTATCGAAATGGTAGACCAAAACCCTATTGGAAAGTCTTCGCGCTCTAATCCGGTTACCTATGTAAAAGCCTACGACTACATCCGCCAACTTTTTGCAGACCAGCCCCTAGCTAAAAAGCGTGGCTACAAACCGGCTCACTTTTCGTTCAATGTTGATGGAGGACGCTGTGAAATGTGCCAGGGAGAAGGCGAGAACCGAATTGAAATGCAATTTATGGCAGATATTTTCCTTACCTGCGAAAACTGCCACGGCAAGCGATTTAAGCAAGAAATTTTAGAAGTAACCTACCAAGAAAAAAGCATTAGCGATGTCTTAGAAATGAGCATCGACGAGGCGATTGAGTTTTTTGCCGCAGAGAAAAAAATTGTAAAAAAACTTCTTCCTCTGCAAGAAACCGGCTTGGGGTATATTCAGCTTGGGCAATCTTCCAATACCCTGAGTGGAGGGGAAGCTCAACGAGTGAAATTAGCCTATTTTTTGGTGAAGGGGAATGTAAAAGAAGGAGAGAAAATCCTCTTTGTATTTGATGAACCCACCACAGGGTTGCATTTCCAAGATATTCACAAGCTGCTTGTATCGTTAAATGCTTTGGTAAAGAAAGGGCATTCGGTCATCATTATTGAACATAACATGGAAGTAATCAAGTCGGCAGATTGGATTATCGATCTTGGCCCGGAAGGTGGTGAACAAGGAGGGCAGCTATGTTTTGCCGGAACTCCAGAAGAAATGCTCAAACTAAAGGATAACTACACTGCTCAATACTTAAAAGAAAAACTTACACCTTAATTTGATACTAAAAAACCCCTAGCTTTCAACAGAAGCTAGGGGTTTATTGTAGATAAAGAATCGAATTAGTAATACTTATAGAGTTTTTCTTCTACATCGTAGAGTTTTTCGATGGCTTGAGTAATCTTAAACTGTGCACTTCCCGAATAGCGGGTTACTACATCGTTTTTGTAAGCGCTGTAGTCGGCTACTTCCATCGCCTCGTTCAGGTTAGTGAGCTCAACGATTGCCACTCCATTCGCCGAAGCTACCGGCGCAGACCGTTTTCCAACTTCTAAACCAAAGGCAGCTCCTACAATTTCAGGGGCAAATCCTGCTCCGGTGATGGAAGGACTCGCTAAGGAAATTTGGTTGGCTGTATAAACAGTAGCTCCTGTACCATATGCTGAACTGATTTCATCTATTGTACCACCTAGCTCCTTTAATTTATTGGCGATGATTTCTTTCTTCTTCTCTTTAATTACGGCTTGTTTTACTTGCTCTTTTACATCTTCAAGCGTAGCCTCTCCTTTTTCTGTTCTTTTATTTAGTACAGCAATTACGAACTGATCGTCTAGGTCGAAAATATCAGAAATCTCGCCGACCTTCGCGTCGCCATATGCCCATGTTACAATCTGACGAACGCGGTTTCCAGTCAGGTTATTAATATTACGCGCTGTTGGTGGAACAGTCAGTGCTTGGTAAAGTACCATGCCGGAGTCAAGATTGTTCGAGAGTGCATCGCGAGTTTCATATTGTGTAAAACGACCTGCTTGGCGGTAAACGCGGTCAATCGTTTCATCACTCGGGGTGATTTCTTTAAGGATAGTACCAATAAGGAATTGGTCAAAGGTTTTAGTATTTACTACCTCGATAAGATGATAACCAAATTGGGTTTTTACAGGGCGAGGAAGTAAACCGGGTTCTGTTGCATTCATTACAGCTTCGTTGAACTCGTCTACCATGGTGCCTTGTGCAAACCATCCTAAATCGCCGCCGCGATCTTTTGTGCCGTCAGTTCCATGTTCTTTAGCCATTTCGCCGAAGTCAGCACCATTTTTAATTTGGCGAAGAACCTCATTTGCGCGAGCTAAAGCATCACTATCCGTCTCTCCTTCTTCTACCTTAAATAGAATATGACGTGCACGAGCAGAAGGCACAGTATCTTGGCGGATATCAATTACTTTGAACATTCTGAATTCTTGCCCGGCATTGTATGGTCCATATACCTTTCCTTTTTCCAAACCATCTAGGTTGTTTTCGAAGGTGAGTTCAGTAGGTAAGTTTGCAGGCGATACTAGTTGGAAATTGCTTGATCCATCAGAATTTGCCTCCACAAATGCCGTATCGTTTTGAGTTTCTATAAATGCAGTGCGTAAAGCATCCGTTTCGGCTTTAATCGCAGCGATATCCTCGGCAGTGGCTCTTAGTGAGAATGAAAGATACTCGAGTTCAACATTGGCGGTTCCTTCAAACTCTTCTTTGTTTTTATTGAAGTAAGCTGATAAATCGGCGTCGGTTACCGTAATGGTAGAGTCTGCCACAGAACTGAAGGGGACATATACATATTTTAAATCGGCGCTAGCATTTTTACTTCTGTATTCGCGTTTGGCTTCTGCTTTCGTAGCGTAAAATGTATTGGTAAGCAGACCTTCATATTTACTCTTGAGGCGGTCTGGACCAAGGCTACTTTCAAAGTTGTACCATGAAGCCTGCGCTGAGGGGTCGTACTGATCGAGATTGGCTAAGAAATTTTGGATTGCGGTTCGATCTACTTCTCCTGTTTCCGGATTAGTGAATGAGCTAGCCACGCCTGGGTGAATATTATTGCCTTGCACCATATCCACCATTTCGGCATCGGTAACTTCTAAGCCCAATTTTTCACACTCTTGGCGATATGCAACTTTAAAAATGAGTTGATTCCAAGCTTGCTGGCGGATAGAAGGTAAGATAGATTCAGGAGGGTTCTGCCCTGTAGACATTGCATAGTTGGTACGTATGCGTTCGTACTCAGCAGTAAACTCTTCTAAGGTAATTTCTTCCCCACCAATCTCTCCTACAATTCTGGAATTATCTTGAAAAATGGCTGAACCGCCTGAAGAGAACAAGTCGCCAAGCACAAAAAGCCCTAGGGCAACGGCGATAATACCAATCATTAAACCGGTCCGCTCGCGGATTTTGTTAATCAGAGTCATCTATTTACACACTTAATATTAATAATACTCATTTTTTAAGTGCGCAAAGGTATGCATTCTTCTATAATTCGCATAGCTTCTGTTCATAAATGACGTTAACCGGCTTTAAGAGTATATATCATTAAGTACTATGCCCTAAACGTGCTGATTTTGGTAGAGTTAGATTTTGAAGTCTTTTAAAAATCAGGTAAATCAAACTTGAGAAACTGCTCCAATTACATAAATCTTATTCTGTTTTTTATTGATTGGGCATTGATTGCCTCTTGTTACCACTCAAGCAGGTGGAACATTTTAGCTACGGTAACAATAATCATCACAATGAGTAGGCGGCGAATCCAAATGCCAGCTTGGGGATGGTTGATAGCAAACCGGCTAGCAACGTAGGCGCCTCCCATTTGCCCCAAAGCGAGCACGGTTCCGTAGCCCCAGCGTACTTGGTCGAAGTAGATAAATACAAACAACACCGGTACGGCAAAGACGAGGACCATCACAAGTTTGATGGCATTCGCACGTACCATTTCTACTCGTGCGAAGGCAATCATGGCAAATAGGGTGAAAATACCTACGCCGGCTTGGATAAAGCCGCCATAAAACCCAATAGCACCAAAGGTTAACCACGACCATACGCCTGCTTTTCGTTCGTGTAACTGCTCGGTTTTGAGCCGTTTTTTGGGATCGAAAATAATGATAGGGAGCATGATGAGCATTACGCTGCCAATCACCCATTCGAGTTGCCGTTTGTCGATGTCGGCGGCAACCCATGCACCCACCAATGCCCCTAATAAGGAGGGGATTACAAAGGTATGGGTGTCGGATTTTTGCAGATACCCTGCCTTTCGGAAGCTGGCGACGCCTACTATATTTTGTAAGATAACCCCTACGCGGTTGGTGCCGTTCGCCACGTTGGCTGGGAGGCCGGCAAAAAGCAGCACCGAAAGCGTAAACACAGAGCCACTGCCGGCAAGGGTATTCACTACGCCGGCAGCAAACCCAGCTAACAGCATGAGTGCATAGTGCCACCAAAAAATGGTTGGTTCTACAGCTTCCATTCTATGTGTTTTGTAAGGCAATTTGTTCGCTACTGTATGCCTTTACAGTTTCCACAAACACCTTTACTTTTTCGGGGTCGGTATCGGGGTATACGCCATGCCCCAAGTTGGCAATATGCCGTTGGAACCCAAATGCATCGAGCATTTTTTTGGTTTCGGCTGCAATGGTGCGTCCTTCGGCATATAGTAGGCAAGGGTCGAGGTTGCCCTGCAATGTTTTTTGGTTTCCCACTAAGCGGCGCGATTCGGCAATATCCATGTTCCAATCGAGTCCAACGGTTTCGCAGGGGAGTTCGCCAAAAGTTGAACGCGCAAAATATGCGCCTTTGGCAAATACGGTGCGGGGCACATCGGTAATCGCTTCACAAATTTGACGGATATAGGGCACTGAGAAGGCGGCGTATTGCGTGGGCGGAAGAATGCCCGCCCACGAGTCGAACACCTGGATGAGGTTAGCGCCTGCAACCACTTGGGCTTGAAGGTAAGCGATGGTACTATCGGTTATTTTTTGGAGTAGTTGATGCGCCATTTCGGGAGCTTGGTACAATATGCGGCGTGCATTGGAGAAGGTTTTAGAACCACCACCTTCTACCATGTAGCAGAAGATAGTGAAAGGTGCGCCAGCAAACCCAATGAGGGGTACTCGTTCGTACAGTTCTTTTTTTGTGAGGCGGATGGCTTCGAGTACGTAGTGGAGGTCTTCTTCGGGTACTGCTATACGTAACTGGTCGATGTCGGCTTGGGTCCGAACAGTTTTTGGGAAATATGGCCCTTTTTTTTCCACCATCTCATACGGAAGACCCATCGCTTCGGGGATCACCAAAATATCAGAAAAGATAATGGCAGCATCTACATCGAGGATATCCACCGGCTGTATGGTTACTTCAGCAGCCATTTCGGGGTGGCTCACTAAGTTAATAAAGCTTCCTGCTTTTTTGCGCACTGCGCGATATTCGGGTAATATACGGCCCGCTTGCCGCATGAGCCATACCGGAACGCGCTCTACTTGTTCGCCACGGGCAGCTCTCAATAATAAATCATTTTTAAGCATATCGTTTTTTTGAATTTGCAATAAAGGGAAATGGAGGATTATAGAGAGATTTCACCTCGGAACACGGGTGTAGCCGCTCCTTTCAGGTAAATGTTCTGGTACGTATCGCCGCGTTTTTCCCAGCCAACTTCTAACACACCACCTTTTGTTTCTACGCGTACTGGGCTGCTAGCGCCTGCTGTCGCCATTACTAGGGCACAGGCGGTTACCCCGGTACCGCACGATAGCGTTTCATCTTCTACGCCTCGTTCGTAGGTGCGTACTTTTACATGCTGCGGGGCTATGCGTTCCACTACATTGACGTTCGTACCCCCTTGGCTAGCATAAGGCTCGCTGTAGCGTATGGTTCTGCCGGCTTCCACTATATTATATGTCTCGATATTTTCGCAGAAGGTTACGTAGTGGGGTGAGCCGGTATCTAAAAAGAAATCGGTGCCTTGCGAGGCTACTTGTTCTACGTCTTTCATAAAAAGAGTAACCGTATCGCCTTCGATGAGGGCACGGTGCGGGCCATCAGCCGCCAAAAATATGGTTTCGTTGTTGAAAAGCCCCAACCGGTGGGCAAAGTGGACGGTACATCGTCCGCCGTTGCCACACATGGTAGCCGGGCGGCCGTCGGCATTGAAATATACCATCTCGAAGGCATACTCGGAGTGCAGCCGTAGCAAGATGCACCCATCAGCCCCAATGCCAAACTTTCGGTCGCAAAGGCGCGCCACTAGGGCTTGGTTTTCAATAGGAAACTCCGCATTTCGATCGTCAATCATTACGAAGTCGTTGCCGGTTCCTTGGTATTTATGAAAATTTATGTGCATATATCGTTCAGAATTCTCTATCCTATTGTTGTTCCTCAAAAGAGGCGAAATTTTACTGCAAAACTATTGAATTTCGGCACGAAAGCATGGAGTTTGTGCCTTTGTGGGTAAAACCGATAGATATATCATGTTAGTATATAAGAAATGAAGAAACAAATGTACCGGCATATGCCGAGGATAATCGGAGTAATGGGACTTATTGCCCTATTTTTGGGTAGTGGATGCCGCCCAATGTGTCCGCTTGATAGCTGCCATGTAAAATATTACCATCAACATATGGAGTTGGGGATTCCCCCTAAATGGCAAAAGAAAATCAGTAAGAAAAAGCAGAAGGGGAAAGATGTAGTCTTTTATTGGAGAGGGAGCCGTTGGTGGCAAAAACAGAATGCACGCTATGGAGAAAAGCATAGAGCGGATGCACGTAAGCGGATTCCTCGGAAAAAGATTAAGAAGAAGAAAAAGAACTTAAAAAAACAATAAAACGAGGATTTCTTGGCGAAAGGATAAACCTTGAGAAGTATCTTACTATTTCTCGGTTGAAGTTGAAATGCCCTTCCGATTCTTCCAAAGCCTTAAGAGCGCGTTGTAGGGATGCGCTTTGGTGGCTTCTCATCAGTTATGCGCAGATACTTCTCAGAATACCTAACCGATGATTCTATCTATCATGGCTTTCTTTTTTAAGATTAAGTTATAAATTGAAGAATAAACGGAAACGCTTTTCTTCTAACGTGATATCGGCTTTATCCAAACCAATGAGAACCTATCTTTTTTTAGCGGTTGTACTTTTAGGGATGGTTGACCTCGCCATGGGGCAAACCAACATAGACCAAACCCTTCGGGATATTGAACGGCTACGCTCCGAAGACAATAAAAACCAGCTTACCCAAAAGCTAGTAGAAGCCGCATATTATTATTGGGATAACCAAAACAAAGCAGAAGCCATTAAATTATTGGAAGAATCGGCAGAAGTGAGCGCCGCCATCGGTAACGATAATGGTGTAGCGAATGCATACCACAACATTGGGGTGATTAAAGCGGAACAAGGGCAGTTTGCTTCTTCGATTGATTACCAGCAACGAGCTGTGGCTATCAAAGAACAGCAAGGCGATAAGCGTATGCTTGCCAACTATACGCTTAATTTGGGAAGCACTTACTTCAAAGCAGGGCAGCTACCCCAAGCTATCGAAGCCTTAGAACGCAGCCTTGCCTTGGGGAAAGAGCTCAATATTGCTCATATCAAAACCGACAGCTACCTGACCCTCTCCGAGGTATACGAGAAGCAGGGCAATAAAGAAAAAGCCTTGGAGTATTTTAAACTGTATAACGAAAAATACGACGAAGAAGGACAGCAGTTTGTCGCCGAACTCGAAAATGAATACGAGGCAAAACAGGCGCAACTTCAAGCCGAAAAGCGTAAAAAAGAACAAGAACTGGTAGCCAAACAGCAAGAACTTCAAATTGCAGAACTCCAGAAAAAAGAAGCAGAAGCTGCAGCGCGCGCCAAAGAACGAGAGGTAGAGTTGCTCAACAAAACCAAAGAGTTACAGCAAGCAGAACTAGAAGCAGGCAGGCGAGTATTGGCGTTTGCAGTAGTGTTTGTCGTATTTGTGTTGGTATTTGGAGTGTTTATGATTCGCGCCAACCGGAAAATGAAGTTTGCCAACAAAAAATTAGAGCTTCAGAAAAAAGCCATCAGCGAGCAACGCGATGCGATAGAAGAGAAAAACGGCGAACTCAACAAGGCATATAGCAGCATACAATCGAGTATAACCTATGCCGAGCGCATTCAGCAAGCATCGTTGCCAGAATACGAGGCAATTGCTAGTGCTTTTCACGATTTGTTTATCTTCTTTAAACCGCGCGATGTAGTGAGTGGCGACTTCTACTGGTTTGCCCAAGTTCGCGACCCTGCTACGGGCAATGTGAAAAAAGTACTGGCTGCCATAGATTGCACCGGGCATGGTGTGCCAGGAGCGTTTATGTCGCTCGTGGGCAATAGTGCGCTGAATCAAATTGTCAACGAACGCCGCATCGTAGATCCTGCGATTATTTTAAGCGTACTCAACGAGCGAATTATCCAAATGCTCAAACAAGAAACGCGGAAAAATCAAGATGGGATGGATATGGCACTCGTAGTGGTAGACGATAAAGCCGGCACCTTAGAGTTTGCCGGTGCAAAAAACCCATTGTTTTTTATGAAAAATGGAGAGTTGCACACCATTAAAGGAAGCCGCAAGCCTATCGGAGGGAAAATGTATCAGGGTGCTACCTATGAAAAGCATCTCTTTGAGATAGATGCCCCGATGACTTGTTATATCTTTTCAGATGGATATCAAGATCAGTTTAGCGATGAAAATGACTCGCGGTTTATGACCAAACGCTTGAAAAATCTTATTAAAGAACACCACACACTTCCTATGAAAGATCAGCACACCCTTTTTGCGGAAACATTTACCAATTGGAAGGGGGGCTATAAGCAGGTAGATGACGTGCTAGTGATAGGTTTTAAGGTTACCCCTAAAGATGCGTAAGATTCAACATCATCAGCTTAGTTTTACCGTTTACGATACCCCTGCGGAATTGCCCGAAACATACCAGGCGTTATTTAAGGCTGCACAGCAAGCTTGCCAAAAGGCATATGCACCGTACTCTAATTTTTGGGTAGGAGCTGCCTTACAAATAGAGGGCGATATCATTGTGGGGAACAATCAAGAAAATGCAGCATATCCTTCGGGGATGTGTGCAGAACGCACTCTTATATATTGGGCAGGGGCCAACCACCCAAATGCTACCATTGAAGCAATTGCCATTGCCGCAAAACACCCCGACGAGCCCTACGACTTGCCGGTAACGCCTTGTGGTGCCTGTCGGCAGGCACTGTCTGAATACGAAATTCGACAGCAACAATCCATTCCGCTTATCTTCCGTGGCAGCGATCAAAAAATATGGATTGCGCCCTCTATTGCAGTGCTGTTACCTTTGGCGTTTTCTGCGAGTAACCTTTAGTCAACAAATCAACATGTTGCTTTACTTAGCCGTTATCAATTTTTAAAGGCTTTCCCTCACTTCTTTCTGATTAGGGCAAAACTCCGTTCATATGCTGCGTCTACTTTTGCACTATAATGTATGAGGTCTAATTGCAATAGTTTGAAAGTCAACACTATTGAATTTCTCATACAAATAGTAGAAGTAACGTTATCTTACCTATCGTAACTTATGGAATTTTTCGCTACGGCGTTTGCGCTCCTACTGCTTGATTTCTACATCTATCGAGGGCTTTCGCTCTCTTTTCGGAAACTTCCTCCCATACTTCGCAAAGCGGCAAAAGGAGCTTTTGGCGCGCTTACCATCAGTGTGCTTTTGGGCGCATGGTGTTATTTTACACTCCCTGAAGAAATCATCTCAGACAACACCCGCAGTTTTTTAGCTGCCGGAGTATTGACCCAACTCATCGCCAAGTTAGTGCTTGGCGTTTTTTTATTGTTTGCCGATAGTATGCAGGCGTTCCAATGGGGGAAAACGCGGTTGCAATATGTATTTCGGGAAAAGAAACCGCAAAAGCGAGAACCTTTGCCGGGGCAACCAATTTCGCGGGCAGAATTTCTTGCCAAAACCGGGATGATGGCAGCTTCTGTACCGATAGTAGGGGTGGGGTATGGCATCTTATCGGGGGCACACGATTATACCATACGGAAAGCGACCATTGCTTTGCCAAATTTACCCTCCTCGTTTCATGGCATTCGCATTGCCCAACTTTCTGATATACACTCAGGGAGTTTCTTCAATAAACGCGCTGTAATGGGAGGGGTAGAGATGCTGCTAAACCAAAAACCTGACCTCATCTTTTTCACAGGCGATTTGGTGAATAACCGCGCGAAAGAGGTGAATGCATACATCGATGTTTTTTCCAAATTACATGCTCCTTTGGGAATATTTTCGGTGTTGGGGAACCATGATTATGGCGAATATGTGAAGTGGCGCTCAGAAGCAGAACGCCAGCGTAATCTAGCCGACTTAATGCGTGCTCAGAAAAATATGGGCTGGCAATTGCTCATGAATGAACACCATATGATAGAAGAAAGTGGCGATAAGCTAGCCATCTTAGGGATTGAAAATTGGAGTAATATGCCAGAGTTTCCCAAATATGGCAACTTGCAGCAGGCACATGCTCGCACCCAAGAAGCTGCCGCAAAACTATTGCTATCGCACGATCCGAGCCACTGGGATGCGCAAGTACGCACACTTTATACCGATATAGACGTCATGTTTGCCGGACATACACATGGAATGCAATGTGGTATCGAAGTGCCGGGCATTAAGTGGAGTCCTGCCCAGTATTTGTATAAACAGTGGGCAGGGTTGTACCAAGAAGACCAACAGTATCTTTATGTAAACCGAGGGTTTGGTTTCCTCGATTTTCCAGGGCGCATTGGTATGCCGCCTGAAATTACAATTATCGAATTGCAGAAAGCTTAAACGATGGTACGTAACCTCTGAAGCATTACCTTTCCGAAGGTGCTATATGAGGGCAGCAGCAATTCTAACTTACGGCGCTGTGCAAAGGTAAGGTTATCCAAATGGCGTTTACTGAGTGGATTGTTCCCAATTGCTAAACTAACTCCAACGTTGGATACAATCCCTAAAATAGCTAAAGAAGCTCCGTAGATATCGGCGACAGCATAGCTAAGCCCAATGGCGGCGAAAGCTACCAGTGCCGGAGTAAGCCCTAAACTTGCATTAAGTAAGAAACGAATAGCTACGCCGATAAAAATGTTTTTGATGGAATTATGTAATAAAAACCGTACGGTAGCTTTCGCTAAGAAGTAATACAACTTCACAATATTGCCAGCTACCCAGCCAGCCAAAATGCCAATTTGCATGGCAAAGAAAATCTGATAGGAAGTAATTTCCTTTCCATTAATGAATAAGAGCCCGGGAAGGGCATAGCTTGTAATTGTGGAGGCAATGGCGATTAATGCAATGGCGGCAAATACACTAACTCCCAAAAACCAAGCATTGCTATGCGGTTTTTTGAACTCAGTAAGGAGAGCGCCTAAAAACGTGAGTAGCAAGGTGGCTAAGCTGAAATATAATGGGACGAGAATACCGCCCCAATCGTCTTGATTAGTAATATGAGAAGCACCAATGAGTGCACTGCCTAATAAACTACTTGCCACAAGCGTACCTAAGAAGGCATCATAGCGCTCGCTACTAATGCGGTATACGATGTTAGAATCTTCTAGTCGGAATGGGAAGCATCCAAATCCGATTACCGGCAGTGTAGTGCCTGCAATGAAGCTAAGCGCAATAGGCGATAATAAATCCACTGATTTGAATGAAGCTGGCAAGAACCCTACAAATACAAGGAAGCTGCCAATGCATGAGAGCAAAAACCCTAGGCTTGCCGTAGGATAGGGCGCGAATAGTACCCGAACCCAAATCCAAGTTAACTTATCGGGGAGCTGCCATAAAAGTAACCTGCCAAAGCTGAGTACCAGCAGGGCTTGTAAAAAACCGTAGCCTACTGCTTTGGGTACAACAGATGCCGGGAAGTTTCCTTGATAGCGCCAAAGGATGTAAAGTAAAAAAGAAGCGAGTACAAGTAAAATACTGGCTTTCCATACTCTTTGGTAAATAATGGATGTGCTTGAAAAGCGACCTAAACCCATGGAAATAGTGATTCGTGAACAATAGGGTAACTACAAAGCTAACATAGAAAGGTGTTGTTGCTTCAGAATGTGGTAACAAATCACACAACAAATAAGTTTATTACAATTTTTTCATTAAATATTTATATAATGCTACCATCGAAAGGATGTCTTGCTTATGCACTTTTTCGTCGGGGGTATGCACATTGTCTTCAGGAGCACCCACGAAGCACCAATCAAACGGGTAGGGCGAACGCTGCAGTTCGATACCATCGCTGCCGCCGGCATCTTCTACCTCAATTTGGTACGCAATGCCGGCTTCTTGCGCGAAACGGATGATGCGCTCCACATAGCTACGGCGTGGGATACCTTGGTCGCGTAGTGAAATCACCACTCCTTTGCCATGTTTTATCCCCTCGGTTACCCACGAAATATCGGAAATGAGTGCTTGCCGCACGCCATAATTTTCATAAATAAATTTTGCAAGGTAGCCTACAGCACCACCATTGTGTTCTTCCCAACAAGAAAAACAGATGATTCCGTCGGTGAGTGTTTCGGCAACTTGCAGGGCATTCCAACAGCCTAATCGGTTATCGATATAGCACGACTGCACAAACTCATCGCTTTCCCGGAAATCGCACTTGAATACTAGTTCAGTGCCTCGGTCAATTTCTCTTTCACTCTTGTAAAAAACTTTCTTGTTTTCCACGTCCATTTCGCACTCAATAGGCCCTTGGCTATCTTCTCCGACTAGAATAAAATTTTCTTGTATGCGCGGATTTCCTGTTTTTACAATCTCGCGATTGTACTTTACCGTAAAGCCGATTGAGTCCATATGGGCAAAAATTGCCGTACGCGGTTTACCAAATACCAAAATGATATTGTCTTGAAAGTTATCTCCTTCAATAATTTGCGGTTGCGTTGCCCACTGGTGTTGGTGTTTTTGTATATACTCGAGGAGGAATTCCTTCATTCGGATTTCGTTCCCTGAAGGAGCGTGCACTTGGCACATTTGTTTCAACAGCGAAAGGTTCTGAATCTGCATGGAAAAGAAATAAGTGTGAGACAACAAATAAGCTACAAGGTTTGCCGGTTACAATAGCGCATAAACTCGTCGATGCGCTTTGCCGTTACATCGTGGGCTTCAATCATCCCCATGTGACCTGCATTTTCGAGGGCGACCAAGGTGCTATCTTTTGCCAAGAAACATTCCTGTAAACTTTGAGCAACTGGTACTGTGGTATCTTGTTGCCCTACAATATACAATACAGGCACGGAAAGTTCTTGTAGAATGTGCAAGCGGCTGGGGCGTTCGCGCATGGCTTCCATAGTGGCTGCAGCCGTTATCGAGGGAATGGTGCTCGCTTTTTGTACGAGTGCATCAAGCTGGGTACGGTGGGGAGTTTGAGTCCCTTGTGCAAACAAGCTAGGGAACAACCCCTCTACAAATTTAGCCGTACCGTGTTCTTGGATCAATCGAATGGCTTTGGTGCGGGTTTCTTGTTTTTCGTCAGAATCTGCAAAGGCGGTAGAGTGAAACAGACCGAAGCCTGCAAGCATTTCGGGGTATTTTTCGGCAAAGGCAAGCCCTACGTACCCTCCCATAGAGTGGCCAATCATTACGCATTGCGTAATACCTGATTCCTCTAAAAGCCGATGTAGTTCCTCTGCGAAATCGTCTATTGAAAAGGATTCTTGCGCAAAAGGCGTACTTTCCCCAAAACCAGGTAAGTCTGGGCAAATTACAGTGTGGTTTTTGGAAAGGCTTGTAGCCATCTGGTGCCATAAGGTTCTGTCTTCACAATACCCATGCAGGAGCACCAGCGGATATTGCTGCGAAGGGTATATCGTATGGGCAAGTAAGTTCATAAGGTAGTTTTGTAATGGATGTTGAAAGGGCTTTAACTTGGGGGTTTTCGCAAGTTTTTTGAAGGAATTGGCACCGATACACTCAAGAAATGTTCCTTACACCCTAAGGTAAGGTGTAAGGAAACTGTTCCTATTTAATTTTAAGCTTCTTCGGCAACCACTTGTTTTACTTGAGGGACCATGCGTTCCATCAAATTTTGGATACCTGCTTTTAACGTAACCGTAGAGGAAGGGCATCCGCTGCATGAGCCTTGTAGAATAACCTTCAGCACACCTTCTGAAGGATCGAACGAGTGGAACTGAATTGCGCCACCATCCATTTCTACAGCCGGTTTGATGTATTCGTCGAGTACCCCTTTGATTTTTTTTACCGCTTCCGAATCGTTGTTTAAGATAACTTCTTGTTCGGGTTGGGTTTCATTAAAAATGGGTTTCTTTGCCTCAAAGAATGCTTTGAGCTTCGTACGAATTTCAGGTACGGCTTCATCCCATGTTACCGAGTCGTTTTTGGTAAGTGTAACAAAGTTGCTCATGAAGAATACGCGCTCGATATAGGGCAACTCGAAAAGTTCTTGCGCTAGTGGTGAAGTCGAAGCGCTTTCTACGTCGGGGAAATCAAAGTTATCGCCGCCATCAATCAGGATAAAGTTGAGGACAAACTTCATGGAATTGGGGTTTGGCGAAGCCTCTGAATAAATATGTACTTGGGTTTCGTAGAGTTTCTCTTTGTTGTATTTCACATCTGACATGGTTGGGTAAAGATTTTTGAGTGAATGATAAAAACTAATAAACAAGCATACTGCATAGAAACGTACTTTTTACCGCGCAAAGGATACGAGGTATTTCCATAAGCAGCTTGCATGCACGTATGCTGTACAACAACTTTTGAAACAGAAACTGTTCAGCGGGCGTTATGTTGTTACGTATTTCATTTAGATTTATTTGAAATTTTTTACCTTAGGATATTCTATCCTGTAGAATGCAACTAGCCGAAGGTCTTATTTAGGGTAAGCATACCTTCTTTCCAAGCACCTTACGACGGATTACAACCTTAACGTACCAATTATCAACCTTTACAATCTAACAGAACAATGCCGTCATTACAACACAGCCTGTTGAAAATTTCGTTGAACAGCCTAAGCCTTTCGTTGCCTTTGCGTGGCTCGGATGTGAGTAAATTACGTACCGTACTCGACTTTTCGGCACTTTGGATGCTGCTGCCTTGGGGAGTGCATTTCAAGCCATTTCATATCGACGGGCTTCGCGCCGAGTGGCTTATTCCTACAAAAGCCGATAAAACAAAAGTACTTTTGTACTTACATGGAGGAGGATATGCCCTCGGCTCTTCGCACACGCACCGCTCTATGGTTGGGCAAATTGCCAAACTCACTGGGCTTCCTGCCTTGCTCATTGGATACCGAAAAATCCCGGAAAGCCCCTTCCCGGCAGCCTTAGAAGATGCCGTAATGGCGTATCAGTGGCTTTTAAACGAAGGGTACGATGCGCGTGATATTGTAGTAGGGGGCGACTCGGCAGGGGGTGGATTGGCAGTTTCTATGCAAATCGCTTTAAAAAATAAAAGCGTGCCGCTGCCTTCGGGCACCATTTGCCTTTCGCCATGGACCGACTTAGCCGTTACCGGCGAATCGGTGGAAAAGAATGCTCACAAAGACCCGTTGGTGCGGGTAGATAAAATGAGAAAATGGGGGGAAATGTATGCGGCACATCGCCTGTTGACCAATCCGCTTATTTCGCCACTATATGGCGATTTGCGAGGGCTTTCCCCAATCTTAATCCAGGTAAGTAAAGATGAGGTGCTCTACGACGACGCCCTCCGCTTAGCAGACGCCGCCAGGAAAGCAGGCGTAGAAGTTACTCTGCAAGAGTGGGATGGGCTAATTCACTGGTGGCATATCTTTTGGCGCATGTTGCCCGAAGCGGAAGAGGCTCTTAACCAACTGAAAGATTTATCGAAATATGGTATCCGCCCCGGCGAGGTAGATATTTCAGAAGCATTAACAAGATAAATTTGTTATGCATGCATAACAAATTTATCTTTGTGCATACCATTTGAAGCCTTGAAATGCTTCAATTTTTCCTGTAAATTCATCTTTTAATCTTAGATAGAGCACCATGGAAGATTTATTTAAAAAGTTTCTATATACCGGGGTAGGCATTGTGGCTTTCACCGCCGATAAACTCCGCGAAGCCATTGATAAGTTAGTGAGCGAAGAAAAAATCACTACGGAAGAGGGCAAGAAATTGGTGGATGAGTTTATTGCCAATACCGAGGCAAAACGCTCCGAGTTTGAAACACAATTACAGCACGTTACCGAAAAGGTAGTCAAAACATTCAGTTTTGCAACAACAAAAGATATTGAAGACCTGACAGCTAGGGTAGAGGCTTTGGAGGCAAAACTCAAGCAATCGAAGCCCACTACTAAGAAGGTAACTTCATAACGATTTCCCTTTTTCTTTTCTGACTGCTTGCCAGCGAAATCGTTAGAATTTCCTGGCATTTTTTGTGGCTAGTTCTTGTGGTAGATTGCCCACATCCTTCTACTTTCGTTAAAGTTGTTATCTTTCTCCTATCACTATGTATTTCATAGATCGTACCGTTCGAAACTTCAAAAGAATTCCCGAGCTGATTAGCATCTTGGTGAAGTACGGTCTGGAGGAAATCATCGTGAATACTCCATTAATCCGCCTGATTTCGAACCAGCGTATTGCCCAATTAGTACGCCGCGATAAACCCTTAGAACTGAACTTGTGGGTGCGGATCCGCCTAGTGATTGAAGAACTCGGGCCTACTTTTATTAAGCTAGCGCAACTTCTGAGTAATCGCCCCGACCTACTGCCCGATAACCTCATCAAAGAATTTGAGAAACTACAAGATAAGGTACCTCCCTTCTCGGTATTGGTTGCCAAGCAGATTATCGAAGAAGAACTCGGAAAGCCCATTGATGAGCTATTCTCTTACTTTGATGAACAGCCCCTTGGGTCGGCTTCCATTGGGCAAGTGTATCGCGCTAAGTTACTCAATGGCGACGACGTAGTAGTGAAAGTACAACGCCCCAAGGTGAATGATAAGGTAAAGGCAGATTTAGAGTTACTGCGTCAGTTTGTGAAACTAACCGAGAATAACTTTATCAACGCGGGGATTTTAAATCCTTTAGAGGTGGTAGCGGCATTCGAAAAAAGTATGCTTACCGAGCTCGATTACTTGAGTGAACTGCGGCATATGGAACAGTTCCGAAAGTTATACGGCGAGCACCCTAAATTTTATATCCCGAAACCGTATCAAGCGTTTTCTACAAGCCGTGTTTTGGTCATTGAGTTTGTGAGTGGCTGTAAGGTTACCGATACAGAGCGCTTACTCTCATGGGGAATTGACCCGGCATCGCTGGCACGAACGGGCATGGAAATTTACCTTACTCAAATTTTCGATTTTGGATTTTTCCACGCGGACCCACACCCCGGCAATATTTTGGTGCGACCCAATGGCAAAATCGTGCTGATTGATTTTGGGATGGTGGGTAAAATTTCGAAACGGCAAAAATTTGCTTTTGCCGGTGCATTCTTGAGTGTAGCCCAGCGCAATCCGCGAGGGTTAGCAGTAAACCTACGGCGCTTGGCGGTCAATAGTGAGATTGAAGAAATGAAGGTCTTCGAAGCCGATTTGAATAGTTTGATTGAAGATTTTATCATATTTGATGCCGATAACGCCACTATGGCGGATTTCACCCGTCGGTTACAGAAACTCATTTATCGGCATCGCCTTGAAATGCCCGGTTCCATTTTCTTAATCTTGCGAGCGCTTGCCATCTTAGAAGGCATTGGCAAAGTACTCAACCCTACATTCGATGCGCTAGAAGCCATTAAACCGTACGGGGCTAAGGTGCTCAAAGAAGAGTTTTCTTTTGAAAACATCAGCTCCGACCTTTACTACTCGTTCACTAAGCTGTTATCGTTAGGCTACAACCTTCCACAAGAAACAAAGGACATTATTAAAAAAATTCGGAAGGGGAAACTGTATATCAACATTGAGCACCATGGCTATGAGCCTATCTTGCACCGCTTCGATGTAATCAGTAAAAAACTCATTTTGGCTATTTTGATAGGGGCAATGCTGATTGCCTCTTCCATTAGCCTTAATGCACCGCTTTCCGACTCCCTCACTACCTCTGGCGGTGTTTCCTATATTAGCCTTATCGGATTCATTATGGCAGGAGTGCTGGGTTTTTTCTTGTTTATCTCGTTTTTCCGAAATGGAGACTAAACCAAGAGTTTTTCCTTTTTTTGTGATACAGTATGATTGTATCACAACACAGCGGAAGCACGATGTATAAACACCCCAACAAAATCACACTATTTCAGCATTTAGGGCAAATGTCGTACGCCGAAGCGTGGGACTACCAAACCGAACTCTTTAATGGTATTATTGCCCAAAAAATGGAAAACCGAAAGCGGGAAGACAATAATACCGCGCCTCTTCCTACGGAAAACTATTTGCTCTTTTGCGAACATCCTCCGGTATACACGCTAGGAAAATCTGGCATGGAGGGCAACCTGCTGCTTAATCAAGAAGGGCTGCGCGAAAAAGGCATCGAGTTTTTTCGTATCAATCGGGGGGGGGATATTACCTTCCACGGTCCAGGACAAATTGTAGGGTATCCTATCTTAGACCTCGATAACTTTTTTACGGATATTCATAAATACCTACGCTTTTTAGAAGAAGCCGTAATTCGTACATTGGCAGAGTATGGCATTCAAGCCGGACGGATTGATAAACTGACTGGGGTTTGGCTCGATTACGAGCAGCAGAGAAACCCACGGAAAATTTGTGCATTAGGGGTAAAAACAAGCCGGTGGGTTACCATGCATGGCTTTGCTTTTAATGTGAATACCAACTTAGAGTACTTCAATCATATTGTACCCTGTGGCATTGCCGATAAGGCTGTTACCTCCCTAGCCAACGAATTGGGGAGTCCTCAGCCCATGCAAGAAGTGGAAACAAAGCTATTGCGCCACCTGAGCAACTTATTTGAAATGGAACTGGCGAATAAGTAGCTTTTAAACGGTACGTTGTTTTGAAGCCTAGCAAGTGAATGAATGGTACTGATATGAAGAGAAAAAGTCAACAAGATACCGCGATTAATGCGGTATTGCCCCAATGTGTATCGCATTTAATTACGGTGTTAGCCCCTGAGTACTCGCACCTATCTCGGTTTTCGCCCGAGGAGGCAAGAACCACCCTACGAAAAAATATCCGCCGAGAAGCCGATAATGTATTCTTATTCCATGCAGATCAGGCGGTGATTCTACACATCGAAGTACAAGCTACCGACCAGAAAAACTTTACAGGGCGCAACTTACTGTACTATGCGCTTATCAAACAAGCGCACCCCACGAAAGAAGTAGCACAATATGTGCTTTACACGGGCAAGAAAGCACCCACCCATGTTGGAAAGCCCATCCGAGATCGCAATGTAACCTATCGGTATGAGGTGATTCATTTACCGAGTTTATCGGTGCAAGATTTTTTAGGAGTCAATGATTTACGCGCCTTTGCCTTTGCGGCCGCTACCCTAAAAAACGACAAGCAATTTGATATTTTTATCGAAAAGTTTGTTACCCTAGTAGATTTCACAGAATATGAAGTAGTTAAAGATGCATTC
>CAYMYI010000034.1:0-15689 GCA_964394585.1 uncultured Roseobacteraceae bacterium | reverse complement strand
AAGGAGTCGAGCAAGGAGCTACCCAAGAACGCTTGGCGGTAGCGAAAGCCTTACTAACCGAGGGCTTGAGTGAAGCGTTGGTCATGAAAACTACTAAGCTATCGGCAGAAGAAGTTCAAAAATTGGCGAGACAGCTTAAGCGATGAGGGGGGCATGGCTCAGCGCGCCGTTTGCGGATGCCCTAAAAAGCGGTGGCTACCCGAAGCGCCAAGGGGTTTAGTAAGATTAGCACTGGTAACCCCTTCAAAAAGCAGCCGGTATGTATGGAGGCTTCTGGGTATATCTGAGACCGCCTATGAAGTACTCAGCGCTTGCATGGCTTGTAGCTTGTAGTACAGCCCCTCTTCTTGTTGAATAAGCTCGGCATGTGTGCCGCGCTCTACAATACGGCCTTTATCGATTACTAGAATCAGATCTGCATTTTGGATGGTACTCAGTCGGTGGGCAATGACCAACGAAGTGCGGTTTTTCATCAGGTTATTGAGGGCTTCTTGGACGAGCTGTTCCGATTCGGTATCAAGTGCTGAGGTGGCCTCGTCTAGAATGAGGATAGGAGGGTTTTTAAAAATAGCACGGGCAATGCTAATCCGTTGGCGTTGCCCGCCGGAAAGCTTCACGCCACGGTCGCCGATAATGGTCTGATAGCTATGCTTCGTTTCCATGATAAATTCGTGTGCATTAGCTACACGAGCTGCTCTAATGACGGTCTCCAAGTCAGCATTGGGCTGCCCAAAAGCGATGTTGTTGAAGATGGTATCGTTAAACAAAAACGAATCTTGCGTTACAATGCCCATTTGTTTTCGCAACGATTCTAACTCATAGGCTTGCACGTTTTGCCCATCGAGGAGTACAGCGCCTTGCTGCACATCGTAAAAGCGGGGGATCAAATCGGAAATCGTAGATTTCCCCCCACCCGATGGCCCTACTAAGGCAACGGTTTGCCCTTGCGGCAACTGGAAGTTAATATCTTTCAGTACCCATTCTTCCCCCTCGTAGGCAAACCATACATTTTTAAATTCGATGGACTGTTCAAATTGAGCAAGCGGTTGTGCCTGCGGAGGATTGGTTACTTGTGGGGGCGTATCAATCATTTCTAAGATACGCTCGCCGGCAACCAACCCCCGTTGGATATTGCTAATAGAACCCGATATGGCTTTTGCCGGGCGCAATACCTGAGAAAAAATGATGATATAACCGACAAACTCGCTTGCGGTTAAGTCCGATTGATTTTGGAATACCAAATTGCCCCCATAAAACAAGATGCCTGCTACCACGGCAACGCCCATAAGCTCGGAAAGGGGAGATGCCATTTCGCGTCGGTTTGCCATTTTCCGCACCGTATGGGCATAGTTTTCGTTTTCTTCCGCAAATTTTTGCTGTACATACGGCAGCGCATTGAACGCCTTTATAACGCGCATTCCCCCTAGGGTTTCGTCTAAGATGCTGATTATCATCCCTAAACTGTGCTGAAGCTCCGAGGCTTGTTTTTTTAATCGCTTGGCAATGAACGAAATTAATCCCCCGGAAAGGGGGATAATAATTAAGGTGAATAAGGTCAGTTCAAAACTTAGGCTGAACAGAATGATGAAATAGGCGATGATATTGAAGGGGTCGTGAAAAAAAGCAGAGAGGGAGTTGGTGAGCGATACTTCTACTTCATACGCATCGGTGGTAATGCGCGAAAGCACATCGCCTTTGCGCTTATCGGAAAAATAACCGACGTGTAGCCGACTTACGGCATTGAATAAAGACTTTCGAATGTTGCGAATAGAATGTGCCCGCAAGTACTCCATGATTCGCTTGGCGAGATAGCGGAAAAGGTTGGTCAGAAAGACCGATGAAATGATAATCATACACAGAAACAAGAGCGCTTTCTGCTCGCCATATTGGATAATGATATTGCCAAAAAAGTAGTAAAACAGTTCTTTGGCATAGTCTAAATCGAAGGAGGCTTCGGGAGGGGCCACCAGGGTATCTCTATCTTTTACAGCACTTCCAAAGAGGATATCGAGCAGTGGTATAATGAGGGTAAGGTTTACCAGGCTGAAAATGGTGCTGAGCACTGAATAGATAAAGTAAGGGGCGATAAACCGCCCGAAAGGACTGGCAAATCGTAAAAGGCGTATATATGTTTTCATAGGTTCCTTTGCTGTTCGCAGTGGTTCTGCAAGAAAATACGGTGATCAATGAATTCCACTTGCGGAGTGGCGCAAAGGTAACGAAATCCGTTGGGAGTCCTGAACCATGCCAAGGAAACAAAACGGCGGCTTACCGAGGGAGCCATCAGGGGCGTTTTGCTTCGATGAGTTGTTGGAAAAAGGCTTCGTAGTTCCGCACCGTATTCTCAATCGAAAAAGTATGCAAGGCAGTATGCTGACCAGCTTCTACGAGCCGATTCCGCAGAGCGGGCTCGCGTAGCAAGCGCTGGATCCATTGCGCTAACGTGGCGGTATCTCCTTCGGGGAAAAGCAACCCGTTCTGCTCATGCTGTACGAGGTCGGGGTTTCCGGCGGCGTCTGTGGCAATCACGGGCACGCCCATCGCCATTGCTTCCAACAGCGATTGGGAAAGCCCTTCCATATTCGAAGGAAGTACTTTTAGTTGAAAAAGAGGATAGTGATGTAGCACGTCTTGCGGAGGAATCATTCCGGTATAGATAATGCGATGCGGAGTGGCATATCCTTGGGTAATGGCGTTTAGTTCTGGGGTTTCCTCAATCCCCACTAGTAGCAGCGTGAGGGGCTGCTCTATGGAATGCAATGCCTGCAAGAGCTGCTCTTGTTGCTTGTGGCGCCCTACACAGCCAACGACTATATCGGTAGGAGAGAGGGCATATTTAGTACGCAAGGCTTCTACCTGTGCCGGGATAAGGTGCTGATATTTTTCGATGGGGGTGCCGTTGTGAATCACGTGTATGTGCGAGGCAGGAATCCCTAACTGCACTAGGTGTTGCTGAATAGGGTAGCTCACCGCTACAATTTTATCGGTAACGGCAGTATAGAACTTTGCTTGTAGCCATCCTCCGTCGCTTTTAGGGCGTTGCCGTCGTGTGTGAACTACAATAGCGTTAAAGCGATACCACATCTGAGAAAACGCGGTGAGGTAGCGATCTTGCCCCGACTGCGGGTTGATAAGCTGGATGCGATGCTGCTGTACTATTTGGTGGATTTGCTGCATCATCTTTCGGTCAAATTTTCCCCGAAAAGGCATGGCAATTCGCTGAACTGGCGTATCGTGCAATAGTTCGAACAGCAACGATTCTTCGCGGCAGCCTACAAAGACGGCATGGCCACGTTCGGCTAACCCCTTGGCTAAATAGCTGATGGAGTAGGTAGAACCGGCGATATCGCCCTGATGCGTTAAAAAAAGGAGGCTTAGTGGGTTTTTGGTAGTGGGGTTCATCAGGTTTTTGATAAGACAGACACCATAACGTAGGGGAAAATCTCCCTACCCTTTGGGAGCGAAAATACTATAAACCGACCGACTCCTTAACTATTTGTGAAAAATCAGAGGGGTTCCCTGCAAAACTTACGATGAAAAAGTAGTTTTGTAAAAAAACCATTCAATGCTCATGGCAACTACGATTATTTCCATTTTGAATTTAAAAGGTGGAGTGGGGAAAACGACCACTACCATCAACCTTGGTAAGGCACTGTCCCTTAAAAAGAACAAGGTGTTGTTGATTGACTCCGACCCGCAAGCAAACCTCACTGAAGGGCTGGGCATTGCTGATCCTCAAGAAACGTTGTTTGATGCCTATAAGGACGAAACGCCGGTACCCATTATAAAAGTAGAGAAAAACTTGCACGTAGTGCCTTCTGAGCTAAACTTGGCAACCATTGAGCATGAAGTCGAGGGGAATATCAATCGGTACTACTTGCTCAAAGATGCGCTGAAAGAAGTAGTCGACAAATATGACTTTATACTGATCGACTGTCCCCCTTCAATAGGAGTTTACACCATCAATGGAATTACGGCTTCTACACATTATTTAATTACCGCCCAAGCTGCACGCTACTCGATTACCGGTTTAAACTCCATCAAAGATTTGATTGATAACAAAATCCGTCAGCGGCTGAACCCAGAGATTCGCCCTTTAGGGATTGTAATCACGGGGTTGACCAAGACCATTGCGGCAGATATATCGATCGAAGAAATCCAGGAAGATTATGCCGACGAGCTATTTGAGACGCGCATTCGGCAAACCACCAAGTTTGTAGAATCGCAACTGGCAGGGGAAGATATCTTCGCGTATGCACCGGATTCCAAAGCCGCAAGCGATTATGAAAAACTCGCTAAAGAAGTCATAAAACGCTTAAAATAACCTTCATTTTATTCCTTTCCTCCTTATGGCAAGTAGTAGAGATAAACTCCGCAAAAAATCACAAGAGAAGAAACAAACCACCCATACCACTCGGAATAACGATGCGTTCGATGCATTTATAGAGCGAGAACAGCGCAAGAATATCTTGGTAGACCCCCTGCTGAAAAGCTTAATCCCTCCCTTGCAAGAAGAGGAACTGGAAACCCTTGAACAAAGTATCCGAGAGGAAGGGGTGCGTGAAGACTTAATGCTTTGGAAAGACCCGGATAGCATCAGCGGAAACGACTTTTTCTTGGTAGATGGGCACAATCGTTATCAGATCATCCAAAAGCTTGAAGCGGAAGGGGTTTCGATAAAATATGGAGTGAAAATTTTAGACCTCCCTTCCAAAGATGCGGTGAAAGATTGGATGATTGTAAACCAACTAGGGCGCCGAAACCTCACCAACGAACAGCGAAGCTATTTGCGAGGGCTGCGGTATGAACGTGAAAAGGCAAAACATGGGGGCGAGCGCGATATAGAAGCAAGTCCCCAAAATGGGAACTTGCTTCGTACCCACGAACGCTTGGGGACGGAATATGCCGTAAGTAAGAATACTATCTTGCGCGATGCAGAGTTTGCCCGAGGGTTGGAGAAAATAGGGGCACAAAATCCCACCCTCAAGCAAGAAATCTTATCGGGAAAACACAAAGTGAAAAAGGCAGATTTGCAGCTTTTGGGTCGAGAAAAACGAGATGATTTCACCCTCGATTCGCTCGGAATGCTCTTCTACACTTTGGAAAGCCTGAAGCCTAAAAAGCTGCGTAGATCGGTGCCTAGCGATGCCCCTCAAGACGAGCAATTTGAAGTCTTAAAAAATGAACTTCTTAAGTGCATTAAAAACCTACAGGTGAATAGCAGCGTGAAAGAAATCGAAAAAGCCCAAGCCTTTATTGTAGAGTTGATGAAACGCCTCCAAGAAAAACAGTAAGCTATACCCCACCCCCTTTGTGTTGGAAAGGGCAAACGAGCGATTAGGTTCAGCCTGAAAACACACCAAAAAACCCTGTTAGGCCTTTGAGTCTAACAGGGTTTTTTAATTGCTGAACGCTGCGTTAAATGCCATCGTACCCTCTCCCTCATCGATATGTCTTCCCTTCATTCAGCAAACACAAATACTTCCAACCGTCGTCTGAAAAACGTGCTTATCCCTATATAGTCATCCTGAAAAATGCGCAGTGTTTATTCAGCATCTCCCAACCAATTATTACACCCCTGGTGAAGGCATATAAGCCCTTTCAGATAGGGCACAAAAAAAGCCAACCTTTTAAGGTTGGCTTTAGTAGCGTAGTTTATTTAAATGCTATTCTTCTGTTTCTTCAGAAGCAGCTTCTTCAGCGTCGGCGTCGTCCGCTTTTTTCTTAGTTGACTTACCGCCAAACATGATACCGGTAGTCAAAGTAATGGTGTGATTTGTTAAATCTTGAGGAGCATATGAACCTCTTCCTGAACGAGAGTTAGGCAGGTCAAGATCATCTCTAGTAAACTGAATTTGAGGATAATTGCTGATGTTGCTCAATCCCCAACGGTAGCGCAATTCTACGAAACCGGTGTTACCAAAAATGTTGAACTGGCTTCCTACTCCGTAGTTCAAAGCAAAGTCAAATACACGGTAGTATGAAGAAACATCGGTCGTATTTACAGCATCGTAGGTGCGGGTATTGTCGCCGTAAGCAAACTGTAATTGCTTGGTTTCACGGGCGGTTGCATTTACGATAAATCCGAATGAAGGACCGAAGGTGAAGTAAGGACGAAGTTTAGGTAAAAACTTCTTCGGCGTAAATACCGCATTCAAAGAAGCATCCACCGAGTTTAACAAGTCGCGAGAAGTTACAGGCACTTCAAAACGGGCAGCATCGTAAGGACCACTAAAGAAGTCATTCGTAATGTTGGTTTCTGTGTAGTTGATGCGATTATCACCGGTTTGTAAGAATGATACTTCAGGCTGAATTGCCAACCATTCTAACGCTTGATAGCGAACGAATACACCCCCTGTAAAACTATTTAAGGTGCCGTTTCCATCCATCAAATCGAAGCTAGAGGTGTTATCACCGAAGGTGCTTGCCGAAACACCTGCTCTGAAACCAAACCAGAGTTTACCAACATCTGATTCTTCTTCTGCCTTAATAATGTCAGAAGGATCATTGTCATCTTGGCTATATGCACCGAAGCAGAAGCCAAGAGAAGCGATTGCTGTGGTTACAAGTACTTTACCGAGTTTGTTACCAATCATAGAGTTAAGAAAGTTTCCTTTTTTCATAAGATTACCTTTGTAAAATTTAAGAGTATCACTAATTCAATTACAAGCATAAATAAACTACGCAGCAATATAAATAAATTTTTTGCTTTAAAACTTAACCTTTTGCAAAAAAATCGTTTAACGCGCGATGCTCATGGCAAAGATAACACCTTATTATACAGGTGCAATTTTGCGCGAAACCTTATCTACTTTTTCAAACCTAACAGGTTTTTAGAACAGGTTTTCGAAAATATTTGAACCCCTTTTCGGAATTGTCAAAAGCCTTTTCTATTTTTATCACCAAATTCTAAAACACGTAATGTTAAATCTTAAATTTTTACTATGAGATCAAACATTTTCGCTAAGGCATTACGCCTCGCATTGCTCTCGATGTTCACGACCTCTTTAATTATCGGTCTGAACTCTTGTCGCGATGAGTTTGACGAAAAGGAAGCTCTTGAATTAGAACACGCATTCTTACTGCAATTACAATCGCAGCGAGACCTAGCGCGTCAGAACGCTTTCGCAGACTCAGTACAAGCGGCACAAGCCGCAGCCGCAGCCGCTGCAACACAACGACTTGCTGAAATTGAATTGCAAGCTCGCCTCGACAGATTAAGAGACTCGCTCTACTTAATCGGTGGTAGCATCAACTACGCAGTGAACGTAGTAGATGGTAACAGCACTACATTTTCAGGAAACGCTTCTAACAACAGAGTTTCTACTGAGGATATGAGTGGTTTCGCTGTAACCGTATTCCACCAAGAAACTGGTGAAGTAGTTACAGAAACTACAGGCCCTTCTGGTCTTGTTTCATTCCGCGACCTTCGCGTAGGTAAAGTTTCAGTAAACATCTTGAAGCCAGGCTTTACGCCGGTAAACTACGTAGCGGACATCACGCCGTCTTCTCCATTTGAGAGACCTACTTCTGTAGGAACTGGAGATGCAGCTGGCGATCCTAACGGATATGTACGTAGCGCAGGTACTGTAATTCCTGTATTCGAAATCGAATTAGGAAACGTATTTGATGGAACTACTTCAGTTCCTACTGCTGAGTTGAACCGTTACTCTACCATCACTGGTAAAATGAACGTTGAAACGGACTTGACTAACTTCACTCGTGAGGTTGCTCCTGCCGGTTCTTTAATCAACGTTTCTATCGACGGTAACCGCCCTGAGTTCTTGCAAGTAATCAACCGCGCTACAAACAATACGTTTGGTAGCCAAGGTCAAGTGAATGCAAACAATAATGAGGTGGGTGCTGGTAATAACATTAATGATGGTGCAGAAGGCGACGGACGTGTAATCCAGCTTTCGTACAGCGATGCAACCTTCACAGGGGTAAGCCAAGCAGACGGTACTTATACAGTAATCGTTCCGGCATTCCCTACTGGTGCTGGTCTTCCAGTACGTGTGAACCACTCAGTAATCGCTGCTGATCAGCGTTTATACGATGTAATCGGTGTAGAAAACAATGCAAACGGTGGTACTGACCCTGTATACGGTGTAGTAACCAAGCGTACTGTATTCGACCCTGCGTTCCAACCTGCGCCAGCTCCTACTACAGGACCTGCGTTTGTTCCAGTGGTAGACGCATTAGACGTATCAGTAGCTCCTCCATTCGCAAATGTAGATGGAAGCGGTGCTTCTGCTAGAGCTTACATCAGAGATTCTGACGGTGGTATCGACCGCGTGGTAATCACAAACGGTGGACATGGCTACTATGCTGCTCCTTACGTTTGGATTAAGCACCCGAATGATGCATTCCAAAACGCTGGCGAAGGTAATGTAGTTGATATCATTGCTTCTTTTGATGCTAGCAATACAAACTACAACGACGACCGCGCTCGCGCAACAGCTACGGTTCAAAACGGTGTAGTAACTGGTATCAATGTTACTTATGCAGGACAAGGATACTACAGCGATGCAGACGGAGACGGTCTTGCTGATCCTATCGAAGTTATCTTCATCCAGCATGGCGTTCAGCCTACGTTCACAGCTACTATCAATGTTGGTGGTGGATGTGTGAACTCAGGAACTACTTGGTCTGTAAATGGTGCATTTACACAAGCTCCTCGCATCATCAGCGTAGCCGTAGATGCAGGTGTGGTGCCTAACGGTTTCACTAACTTGCTTTCTACTTCAGCAGCTAACGGTGTAGGAACTGTTACTTTGACTACTGCAGATGGTAACCCATTCTGTGGATTTACGCCAAATGCTAACATCACGATTACGGTAGGTTCTGCTGTAACAAGCATGCTTAAGTTACGTCCAGTTGTTGCACAAGAAGGTGGTTCTATTGGTCCTTTAACAATTGCTGAAGGTCAGTACTTCGAGCTTGGTATTGCAGACGACGTGATTTCTAATGACGTTGCCACTGGTGCTACTACTACTGAAGAAGTAATGAATGGTTTGTATACGCAAGCTCCGCAAATCCGCATCACTGGTGCTGGTAACGGTGCTACTGCAGTAGCTAACCTAAACACTACGAGCAACCGTGTTGAGAGTATTTCTGTAACAAATGCTGGTTCAGGGTACGACCGCGCAAATACTACTATTGAAGTTCGTTCAAGTGTACGCGATGCAAATGGTAACTCTACACTTTCTGCATTCCAAGCGAAGTTCGTTCCAGTAGGGGGTGCTTCTACTTTGACTGCAAACACGACTACTACTTCAGGACAAGGTACATTCCCGAACGGTGGTACTTTCTATACTACGCAGCAATTCACTGACTTCAATGCGAACAATGCTTCTAACAACCTTGTAACGCTTGAAGCTTTGTATGATTTGGATAACAACGTTGCTACAGATCCTGTTGCAGTTGCAGCACTTACACAGTCAAACACTGCGTTAGAAGCAACTCCTGCAGGTACTCCATTGAACGTGTTCTACTCTATGAGAGCGGCTCAAGGTACTAGCACAGTAGCTACGGCTGATACTGACGTGAACGATACCAACCCTGTAGCTCCAACTACAGTAGGTGCAACTAACCAGTTTCAAGTAGTACACGGTGGTGCTGGCTCTGGTATTGCAACCCCAGGTATCAACTTTGCTGATGGTGGTGAAGGATACTCTGAAGAGTCTGAAATTACTATTACGGCTCCTGACGCTGCTAATACTCGTACACCACAAGCACAGTCGAATGCGGCTCAACCAATTCCTGGTGACTTCTTCGACCAAGCTCAGTTTGATTACTCATTGGCAGAAGGATACGTAGTAGGTGTAGAGTTAAACAGTACTACTACATTAACTACAGCGGATAACCCAATTGGTATTGTATTAGGTGAGTTAGACTTAACCGGTGGTGGTACTACCGCTACGGCTGATAACCCTGTAGCAGCTTCTGGTACATTAGGTAACCCTGACTTTGTACCTAACAACACGCAAAGCATCTTAGGTGTAAACGTAACAGCTACTCCTGGTCAAGGTAATGTATCTACTACTTCAGGAACAGGTATTCAGCGTATCCGTCCGGTAACTGGTTCAAACGGTGGTCGTTTTGCACAAACGCCTGAATTACAAATTACTGGTGCAGGTTCAGGATTTGAACCTCGTTTTGTAATGAATTTCGAGCATGCAATTCAGCCTGTCTTAGGTTCTTTCATTACAACAGGGTACAGCTTCTTCCTATTTAATACTGGTGCTGCTGCCCCTGCTCCGCTTGATGCGGCAATTGGCTCTAGCATAGTGGTACGTTTTACTGATAATCAGGCACCGGCGCCAGCTACTCCTGCAGTATTCCAAGCAACATTTACAATTGGAGCTAGAGGTGACTTAGATGGCGGTGCTGGTAATGAAGATGTTCGTCTTGACTATCAGCAAGGAACCTTTGCAGGTACTAACTTTGGTGGTGCTGGCTACAATGTTTCTAACATCAACACGATGCGATTAGAAGCGACAGAAGTTGTGAATGCTGCTGGTACAGTTACATTGAACGTTTCAGCGTTAGATGACCGTCCACAATTGTTAGTTGACAACAACGATGGAACGTTGGATCAAGTCTTCACTGCTACTGGTGGTGATGTAACCGTAGAAGGTCTTTCTTCGATTACTTTAGGAGGTCGTATTGTAGAGATTGTAGCCGACAACGGACGTAGTGGTACAGGTTATGCACAGCACCCTTCTACAAACTATACGATTGTGCCAACAGGTTACTCTGAAAACGTACCTACTTCTGCGCAGTTAGGTGTTGCAGAAACAGGTGGTGCTACAGGTATTGTATTTACTGGTTCAGGTTCGGCGTCGTTTGAAGTTACTGCTTCTGGTGATGGCTTCCCATTTGTAAAAGGTGTAGCGAACAGAGAGTTCATCCGCTTGAAAACAAGAGGTGGTGCTATCGTTCCTACTAGCCAAGTATCAAGAATCCGTGTAGCGCGTCGTATCGGTTATGTTGCGTTCCGTCAGGTTCCTGCTGGTGTAACTGTGTATCAATCTTTTGATCCAACCTTAACATTAGGTGTTCCTGCAGGTGGTGTTACTGCTTTAGGTGCCATTGCTACAATAGCGCCAGGTACTATCGGTTTCACCGGTCGCGAAGGACAAGGCGGTGCTACAGTAGCAGCAGGTACTGCTGGTAAAACTGTATCTGCAGTAGATGCCGACAACAACGGTACTTCAGATTACTGGGCATTCGTAGGTAACGGATATGCAACACCAAACATCACGTTAACTATTGCTGACCGTGCCTTTGCTAACGGTGCTCCTGATGATGCTGCTCGTGCAGAAGTACGTTCTTCTGGTCTTCGCATTGGTTCCGTAACTATCAAAACAGGGGTGGTTCACCCAATTGTAGCAACACGCGACCCTGCGAACCCTGAGCGTTCAATCACTGCTCCGGTCCCAACCTTCCGTTTCACATTTGCTACCCCTGGTGGCACACCAACCTTTGGTACAGCTTCTCGCGCAGGTGATGCGAACGGTCGTACAGCCGCTAGCTATGCATACCGTGCGGTATCAGGAACTGAAGCGAACTACATGCTAGAGCAAGTAGACATCACAAGTGGTGGTGCGAACTATTCGGCGGCTCCATTCTTCCGTGTAGTGCCAAAAGCTTCTACGCGTATCGGAGGAACTGCTAGTGGTTCAGCTACAGCGGCAGCAGGTGCTGTAACAGGTGTTACAATTACCAACAAAGGTGCTTACGGTAGTAATGATGGTACTCCAGGTGTAGAAGATTTACCTTGGGTTGTATTGAACGACTACATCCGCAAGCTATACTTACGTGAGGAAGGTACTAACAATCCTGCCTTGAAATTGAACGGTGTAGGAACATTGTCTAGCATCATTGTGGATAACGCTGGTGCAGGTTACACTGCTGGAACTACTCCGGCGTTGATGGTAGTACCAAAAGGTGAAGACTTTAATGACCAAGATAATGACGGTATCTACGACGGTCCAACTGAATTTAAAGAAGGTGGAGTTGCGGCAACGGTAACAATCAATGCAGGTGCTGACCTTGCTAACTTGACTCCGGCAAGCTTCACAATCACTCCTGGTGATGGTTATACGCAAGATCCTGATATCGTAGTAAATACGCACTTACGTCATTACATTGCGATTCCTCGTTTCAGCGATAACCCTGTATTTGTAACAACTGACCAGGCTGGAAACTTGCGTGCGTTTGTTGTAGAAAACAACTCTTCTTCAAACTTCCGTGAGTTACCATTCTCATTAGCTGATGTTGCTCCTGCAGATGGTATCATAGACCTTACGGCTGCTTGGGCAGGTGGTGTTAACCAAGGTACTCGTCCTATTCTTACTGCTGATTTGAACAACATCTTCTCAGTAACTACTGGTGGTAACAGAGCTACTAACCGTACTAACGAAGGTGTAATCTCTGCTATTACTGTAACGAATGCTGGTGACGGACTTGTTGCAGGTACTTATCCGTTGGTATTCTTCGGTGGTGGACCGAATGCTGGTGGCGCTGCTGCTACTGTTACTGTAAGCGAAGATGGTGTTGTTTCAGCGGTGAACCTTACTTCAGGGGGTGCTAGCTATGATGACAGCTACGTTAACCCAGGTGCAGACGGTATCCTAGTAGATGACCCTGCAACTGGTGTTGATGAATCTGCTGATAACTTTGTAGGTGTTCGCGTAATCTTCCCAATGGGAGCTGGCGCTGCTGCAGAGGCTATCACTACTCCATTCACGGTTGACAAAATCGAAGTAGTAACAGGTGGTTCAGGATATGCTGACGAGCCATTCGCTGTACGCGTAGTGCCTACAGATGCTCAGCTTGACTTAGCTATTACTGCTGCTGAAATTACCAACTTGTTGGGTGCAGGTGCTGCGGATAATGCTGCTAACCGTTTAGAAGCATTCTTGCAAGATCCTGAATTAGCAGAAAACATTGTAGAAACTCGCGTTTCTGGAGTAACTGTAGACGCTACTACAGGTGCTATCACAGGTATCACTGTAGATCCTAACAACCGCGGTGCAGGTTACAACGCTGCTCCTCGCGTAATCATCGAAGACTTCCGTGCAGTACTTCGTCGCGAAGCGATGAGAACGTTCATGGACGATGCAGGTGGCAACCAAGCTGGACAAACTACATTCAACTTCGAAGAGTACGTAACTGCTAAAGTTGCTGTAGAGGTAGACGGTGCTACTGGCGCTATTTCTAAAGTGGACGTAATCAACCCTGGTTTTGGTTACATTGCTAACCCTGAAATCCGCGTAATTGGTTTAGGTTCAGGTGCCGATCTTACTGCCGGTGGAATCGACTTCGTAGGCGGTACTGCAGGTCAGCAAACTGGTGTTGGCGATTACTACAACTTCGGTAGCTACTTCTTAGGAAGCACTGCGTTAGGTTCAATCAACTTCGCAGACCACAGATTAGGTTCAGTAACCATCACTGATGGTGGTTCTGGTTACTTAGGTGGTAACTTCCCAAGAAACTTCCAGCCATTCCAAGCTACGTTGGGTAACGGTTCTCAGTTGAACCTTAACGTACCTGCAGGTGTAAGCACTGTGCATGACATCTACTACGGTACAGGTCAGCGCAACATAAGCGAAGACACTGACACAGGTTCAGGTGCAGGAAGAGCTGCTGGCGACGACCAGTAATCTCAACCTGAGATACATGTAAAAAAAAAGGGGATAGCTTCGGCTATCCCTTTTTTTTTTGTGTTAAAACTGAAAACTCTTTTTGTTTTTTTTAAAGGCACTGCCTTTCGAGTATCCTTTCAAATAGCGCCTGCTAGCAGGCGTATTCATACAATTTCCAAGTAAGTATATTCGGGAATCCCCTTGCTACCAAGGGAATAGCACCGTCAGCCGGTGGAATGGGCTGGGCAAGTAAGAGGGTAGAGCGCTACGATTAAATAGCCAGAGAAAGCAGTAAGTTCAAAGCATATCCAAGGGCAATTACCACCGATGAATTGAGCAAAGCATTGGTAAGATCATTTACGATACGCATAGTTGACAAATTTTGGGGTGAAACCATGCAAATTACTGTACAAATTTGGAGAGATTATCTATAAGTTACTGACATGCAACTACTTATTAGATTATCGGTACTTCAACACCTATTCATATCCCGTTAATGTACGATATATCGCAAATTATTTCCTGTGTTGTTATCGGATAAAAGCAATGCGGCCTACAAAGGCGTCATCTCCTTCAGGGGAGGCACTGAACACAAAATAGATCCCGGTGCTTGCGGTATTGCCGTTGTAGTCTTTCCCATTCCAAGTGGCAGTTCCACCGTTGGCTTGGGTTTCCCAAATGAGTTTTCCTGCTGCATCGGTAATTTTCACCGTGGCATTTTCTGCCAATCCCGCTATACTGATAACCCCTTGGAAGGAGGGCGGTACAGGGTTCGGAAATATCTTAACTGGTTGATGCGTTCGCATCGCTAGCGTCGCATCGCTTCGGTACGATACAATCCCTTGAGCCGTGGCAAAAAACACTTCTCCGGTGGTAGGTTGTATGGCAATATCCAGAATTTGGTCGGAGAGCAAGGGGCTATTCGCAGCAGTAAAATGATGAATAAGCTGTGAACCCTCTTCACTGAATAGCCAAACGCCGTTAAGCGTCCCAATCCATTTGCGGTTCCCCCCATCAACGGCGAGTGCCGTGATTTGTTCATCGCGTAAGAGGGGCACTCCTTCAAAACGGGGAAGCGTGGCATCCCCCCCATCGATTACCGAAAACACATCGAAAAACTCTGCAACCCCTTCGGTAGTGCCTACCCAAAGGCTGCCTTTTCGGTCTTGTGCCATGCAAGTAACATTGGCATTGGGGAGTCCTCCGTTGCCAAACCCTTCCCCGATAAAGCGAAAGCGTTGTTCGTTTTCAAAAACGAGCAACCCATTGGCACCATTTCCGGAAAGGCGCACCCACTTTTGGTTGAAATCATCTACGAGGATTTCGGTAGGAAACCGGGCGGCAAAGCCCCCAAAACGTAGGCTGTTCCATTGCCCGTCAGGTTGCAGTTGGTGTATGGAGGCGGCTCCACTGCTCACCCCGTAGTTTGTTACCCAAAGGCTGCCCTCAGTATCGGCAGCAATACCAGCAAGCGGTACCCCAAGCCCTGCGATATTTTGCAAAGGGAGTGCATTTTGGACATCAAACGTACCAGAAGCAGGGTTCCAAGTAAGCAATCCATCGCCGAAAGAAGCAAAATACACCCTTCCTTGGGTAGCAGTGATATCGTTCAAGTCGTTGGCTCTGGGAATGATGCGTGCGCCTACGCCGTTTGGCTCGGCAGTATAGTTGCTCCAATTGCCTTCTTCGAAAACATAAAAGCTGCCTACATTGCCCAAAGGAGTTGCGTTCCCTTCCGTATAGCCTCCTGCTGTAGCCACAATTTGCTCACCCACAGCAGCCATGCGGAATACACTTGGGCGAAGCGGCCCGGAAGGGAACAACTGCTCACTGCTGTTATTTTCGCGCTTAACTAACCCCAGTGCGCTATCCGCTATCCAAAGTGTGCTTTCTTCCATGACGACGGCTACTGGTAAGCGTACATGTTCATCGGCAAGGGAGCGTGTAGCACTAAACTCCTCATCACTTTGAATGATTTGGTTCTCCATCAATAAAAAAAGCTGAGAAGTGGCGGCGGAAAGACCGCGGTAGCGCTGC
>CAYMYI010000033.1:26013-36103 GCA_964394585.1 uncultured Roseobacteraceae bacterium | reverse complement strand
TGATGGTCTTTATTTTACCAAAAAAATTGCAGTATGTAAATCCCCAACAGACTCTTATTTTAACTGTGGGCACGGTAGGCTACAAGCTATTTGCCCCGGAAGCGTTGTGGTTCGATTGCCTCTACATGACGGTCATCACGATTTCAACTATCGGGTATACCGAGGTTATTGACCTTAGCAATAATATACAAGCTCGCGTTTTCACTATTTTCTTAGCATTTTCAGGCATAGGAATCCTTACCTATTTGCTTAGTAACATTGCTGCTTTAATTATTGAAGGCGATCTTCAACACAAATACACTATACGGAAAATGGAGCAGCGCATCAAAAAATTAGAAAACCACTACATTGTCTGTGGAGTGGGCAGAGTAGGGCAACAAATTATTGAAGAATTGCATTTGACCGAACGCCCCTTTGCCTTTGCCGACCTCGACGAACGGCGGGTGAATAACCTGCATACCATGTATCCGCAAGCTGCCGGGTTAATTGGCGATTGCACCGAAGACGATGTACTCCAAAAACTTGGCATAGAGCGTGCTGAAGGGGTTTTTATTGCTACCGATGACGATAACGCCAATTTGGTAATCTGCTTGAGTGCCAAGCAAGCGAACGCAAAAATACGCGTGGTGGTGATGTCGAAAGAAGCGCGGCACGTTCATAAGCTCCGAACTGTAGGTGCCGACCAAGTGGTTTCTCCTTCGGTAATTGGGGGGTTGCGCATGGTTTCTGAAATGCTGCGCCCCCACGTGATGAACTTTATGGAGGTGCTCCGCCAACGCGATAACAATCTGCGGATTGAGGAAATAGCTTTATCGGAAGAGTTGGCGGGCAAAAAACTTGGCGACCTACCTATTCACGATTTGGAAAACACGCTGATCATCGCAATACGCGACCGAGAAGACTGGCACATTAAACCTTCGCCTTTTCATGTGATACAACACGGGAGTATTTTATTGGTAGTTACTACACCCACCGAGCGAAACCGTTTAGAGCGAGTATGCCATGCGCGTTAATGTGCATTTTTTTGTAAGGCTTTTAGGGCATCCATGTATTGTAACTTATCGAAGATAAACGGCCCGAGTGTGTCGTAGTCCCACGATTTATAACGCTGTAATTGGTAAAATCCGCGCCACACAATATGGCGTGGGAAAATTTCAATTTGCGCCATCAATGCCCAGTTTTCGAGCATGCCCGACTCGGCACACACTAAGATGGCTGGGTTTTTCCGTTTGTCTTTATAAAATAAATGGGGTTTGCCCAACCAATGCATTGCCGGAGGAAGTACAAACTTTGTGGGTAAGCCTTCATAAGCGCCTGCAAGGGTGGTTTCGGAGTCTTGCAGGGCGAGCGGTCTTTCTATGTGGCGCACCCAATCGCGCAGGGGGGTGCCGTCAATCGATGGTACTATGGTATCGTACTCTCCAACGGCAGAAGGCACTACTTGAAAGGTAATGCGGTTGACCGAAGCAGCACGCAACTGATGCCGTAAGCGCGTTTCGTGGAAGGGAAAATCGGGCTTTGTGCCCAATAAGTTATTTTCGAGGCGTACATCGTTGAGTTCTTTTTCGAGAGGGTGCGTTTTATCGGGAAGCATCAATAAAATAAAATACGAGATAATCGGTAGGGCACACCCGATGCCAAACCATAACCAAAACGACCGACCGTGTGTATAGGCATAGTATCCGCTGATAGTGGGGACAATCAGCACGGCAACTACCCCGAAAAATAAAAAATCTAATAACATGATGAGTGAGTCTCGCGGCTTCAAAGCGAAGCATTCCGTACTTTTGAAGTTACAATTTGTTGATATAAATGTTTTACTCTAAAAATACAAACGTTACTTATGAATATTGGCGACAAAGTGCGTAGCATTCGCGGCAACGAAGAGGGCATTATTACATCCTTTCCCAACCCTCAAGAAGTAGAGGTGGAAATCGAAGATGGTTTTCGCATTCCTTTTTTACGCAACAACCTCGTATTGGTAAATAACGAAGAGCGCAGCTACTTTCGCAAAGAAGAAGAAGCCCCAGCCCGCAAGAAAAAATCGAAGCAAATATTACGCAAACAAGAGGCACAACCCGCTCAAGCACAACGAGGCGTCTACCTTGCTTTTGTGCATTACAACGATCAACTCGTAGATGTTTGCCTTGCTAACAACACCGATTTATCGGTGGCATATACGCTAGGCGAAGCACACGAACGCCTGTTTTATGGGGTAAAAATGGGAATGCTCGAAGCCCGCTCGTGGGTACAATTACAACAACTAGAACTTTCCAAATTTGAAAGCTGGCCCGCGTATGTAGTACAACTGCTATTTTTCCACAAAGGAGTGTACAACTACCAAACACCGCTGGAAAAGAAGTTCCGTTTTAAAGCCGATACGTTCTATAAAAGCAAACGAGATGCGCCTATAATTGGACGAAAGGGGTATGTGTTCCAAGTAGATGGAGAAAACCTCACACCGATAAACCCCCAACAACTACGCACCCAAATTATGGAAGGAAAGCCTGCCAATAATGCAAAAAAAAACATAGAAGCCATTGCTCCTAAAAAACATCGTTCAGGAAATATGGAAGTCGATTTGCACATTGAAAAGCTAACCCCTCACCACAACGCCATTCCCCAAGAAGAGATTCTGAAAATGCAACTCGAAGCGTTCGAACGAGCTTTCGACCAAGCCATTGCCCAAGGCTACGACGATCTGATTGTGATCCATGGCGTAGGGAACGGAACACTTCGGCTAGAGGTACAGCGGCGGTTGAGTGGACACCCTCATGTAGATTACTTCAAAGATGCACGACGCGAGCGGTTTGGGTATGGCGCCACACAGATTAAAATTAAATAAAGACCAAAGGCTTATATGACTTGCGGTTGGGTAACTACATAGAAGGCATCCGGACAATGATTGGCATTTGAACAGAATAGTTATAAGGAATGCACTTCGGTTTGCAATGTTTGGAAATCTTCTAACGCTTGTCGGATGACACTCCGGCTGCCGGGGTCGTAAAACCAACTATTATCAAATACTTGCAGTACTTCTTTGTTCGCTTTGTTAGAAATGGTGAGACTATGGAATTGCGTTCCTTTGTGCTGTTCGCGCTGAATGCGATCGAGCACTTCTTCCCGAATGCCAAACATGATAAAATCGGAAATCATCAGGACGTCAGCTTGGCGGTAATCGTTGGTTTGGAGCATGTCTAAAGCTGCCGAAAGTGCTGGAGTTACATCCGTACCTCCATCGAACGACATCCGTAAAAAATCAACAATTTGATCCATGGAGTTGGCAATATCCGAGAGTTGAATGGTGCGTATGCCAATCGAAAACGATATGAGGAAACACTTGCGTTCTTCTTTGGCTGCCATTTTCATAATGGCAAATGCCATAACTTTGGCAATTTGCGCAGGAAGCCCGTGCATAGAGCCACTCGTATCGATGCAGAGAATGAACGGGCCTTTCTCCTTTTTCTTTTGCTTCTGCCTGGTGTTAAACGTTACGTTTTCACTGCGCACTAGCTTTTTCCCTTCGTAGCGGAACGAAAGCAAATCTTGCTCGGCAAATTTTTGATAAAAAACGGTTTCAGTGAACGAGTCGGCAAGGAATGCAGCTTCCGAAGGCACAATTCGGTTCAAATCGTTGCTTCCTTCCAAACCGTTGACTTCTTCGCGCAGAGTTGGGTCGGGCACCCATTCTTTCCGCACTACTACGTTTTCGAACGTTTCTTCCTCTAATTCAATCTCCGCTTCGCGCATTTTGCCGAGCAGATCGGCAAGTTCTCGAATCGACTCTTCGTTTTCGAGCAAATCGTGGTAACGATCAAGCACATCGAAGCTCGTATCGCGCCATAGCCCGCGCGACATATCCCAATAACGCCCGGCCGCATTGGCAATGGGGTTAATCAGTTCCATCAGTTTCAGATATTCCTTTGCCTTGCCCGATACTTTTTCGAGAAATGCCTCGCTTTCTTGGGCAATTTCTTCAGCTTGGTACGTAAGAATTTTGGCGGAAAGCAGGGCATCCCATTGAGCGAGCAAATCGTTAATTACCGTATCGAGAGGCGATTGTAACGGTTCAGCATCGGCAGTTTCTTGCTCTCGGATGTTCTTAGGGGCTGTTTCGATGAGCGTCTTGAGTTTTTGGGCATAGAATGAGGCATCTAATGTTTCGGTTTTATACTGGTTTTTTAAAAAATTGATGAGGTTGTACCAAGTTTCTCGCCACAGAAATGTAGGCTTATGGCTCCATGCATCGAACTGCTGTTTTTCATCGTAAAAGGGATTTTCTTCTCCGATTTTTCGGTCGGTTTTGCGAATCCATTTCAGCAGGTCGTGCATTAGCTCTTTAGACATGCCCTCGTTTCCTTTCGTAATTTGCATAAGCAGTTCATTTTCAAATACTGCGTCGAGGGCATTTTTGAAGTAAGTAAAATACAGCGTCTTTTCTTTAAGATCGGGCAATGGTTTTTCAAAAAAGCGCGCATACAGATACTCTACGAGAAAACGCCGAGTAGGTCGGTCGAAGATTTTCCCAAAATCGATAAACTGGCCAAATTCTTCTTCAAGTTCTTGAAAGTGCATATATGAGGGTAGGGTTATTAAAAAGCCAACTCAAAAAGGAAGGGTAGGGTTTTTTAATAGGGTTGCACTTTTTATTTCCAGCCAAAGTAAATGATGTATAAGCCCAGATAGATTGAAAAACCTCCTGTAGTATGCCATAAAAAGTGGAGTCCATAAGGCCAAACCTCGCAAAAAGCTTGGTCATTTTGGCGGAAAAATAGCTGTATCAAGAATATCCCCGTTAGTAGGAAAACCCATTTGGCTATGCTATTATTTTTGTAGGTAGCGTAGACGGCAATGCCGAAAAGATAAGTGAGTTGGGCAATGTACGATTCGGCACCATTGAGCATCCTTTCAAAAAGAAACTGAAGAGCCAACGTAACGATGCCAGTCCAAAGTAGAAAAGCGATAAACCAAAGCTGTGCTATCCTTTTTCGGGTAAAGACACGTACGTGCACATAATAGGCGAGATAAACAAAAAAAACGGATACCGGTACCACATCGAGTAGCCAGGTCCAAAAGTTGGGGAAAGCATGCCATGCCGCAGAACCTACGCCAAATGTAATGAGCAGCACAGCAAAAATTTGAAAGCGCGTATCTACCCCATTTGCCTTTTTCAACCGAACATAAAATAGCGCCGTAGCAATGATGAATGCCAAATTACTAATGGTATTCAACGGCTGAAAATAGGCTCCATAGAGAGGTGCTTCGCAATAGTAAATCTCAGGAGAAGTAAACCAGTTTTCCATAAAAGCATTGGCACATTAAGGCAGGGGCAATCTTCTTTTTTTTGATTAAGAAACCATTAATTCAATTTTCTTTCTTTCAGTTTCCTTTCAAGGCTTTTGCTGTAATTCCCCCCCAGCTCTTTCGCCTTTTGCCATTGCTCTACAGCTTTATCAGCATTACCCAATTTGTATAAAACATCGCCGAGGTGTTCAGCAATAGCAGCATTTTGCGGGGCTGCACTGGCTGCCTTTTCAAGATATGGTAATGCTTCCTGGTATTTTTCTTGGGCGTAGAGTACCCATCCGTAGGTATCGAGGTAATGTGGATTAGAAGGCGATAAGCTCAACAGACGCTTGGCAAGCTTATGGGCTTTATCCAGGTTTTCGTTCCGAATTGCCAAGTAATAGCTGTAATTATTAAGTACATGTGTATTGTTGGCATCAATAGCGAGGGCTGCATCATATGCAGCGTTCGATTTCTCATACTCTTCTACATGATGGTAGGCATCGCCTAGTTGCGTTTGAAGTTGCAATTGGAAAGCTTTGTTATCGTTCACTGCTAGCATTTGAGCTTGCTCTAGCACAGCGATGGCCTCTTCGTGGTTGTTTTGCACTTGGTGCGCCAAACCATTGAATAGGAAAAAATATGCTTGGTTTGGGTAAATAATGATGGCATCTTCGGTATGTGTTAGCAAGGCATTATAATCGCCTAGCTCCACATCGAGCTCCACGATTTTCTGCCATACTTCAAAGTTATTTTCATCGAGTTCTAGCGATTTTAGCAAAATTGTACGCGCTTCTTGAATGTCTTCTTGCATCAATAAAAACTCGGCATACAATTCATAGGCTTTCGCTTGGTCGGGGTGGGTTTCGTAAATAATTTGGGTAAGTTCTTTTCCTAAGGCAGCATTGCCGGTTTGCGAGTTTTCAAAAGGGAAATATCGCAAAACGTGGCGTACTTTATCATCGAAAGGGATGGATGGATTTTTAAACGCTACTTTTGCATGCTCAAAAAATGCTTCGTTGTCATTTTCAATGGTCGAAACATGTAGCATGAACATATGCCACTGGCTTGTTTGTCCAAATTGTTGCTCGTAAGTGGTTAAATGCTCTTTCGCCGTTGTATACTGGTTGAGCGACATTAAAAATTGAATATGTGTTTCGTAATACTCTTGCTCATTTTCAGCAACTTCCAAATACTGCTCGCCAATTCGAATGGCTTTATCGGCATCGCCCATTGAAAGCAAACAACGTTGTTTAAGGTCAATGAGCTGATTGTTCACTCCAAAAGCCTGTTCAATTTCTTCGAATACTTTCAGCGCTTTCTTATAATCTTCTAGTTGGATATACGCACTAGCCAAGTCGAAGTAATAGTCGCGTTGAGGCGACTCCATTTTGGCAAGTAGTTGTTCGGAAATTTCCACCACACGCTTATAATCCTCTTGCGCACGAAATAACTCAATCAAAAATTCATAAAAAAACAGATTAGTTTGATCAAACTCAATCGCCTTTTGGGCATATGACACTGCTTTTTCATAATCTTCTAACTTATAGTACACTTTAGATATTTGATGTTGGATAGATGCCGTATTGGGTACTGCTTTATCGCTTTGCATTAGAGCTTCGAGGGCTTCTTTGTAATCGCCTAAAGCATAAAATTTCATTGCATCAATAAGATTACTTTCTGCTTGTGCTTTAGCATAGCGCGCCAGTCGGGCTTCAGTTTGCTCTTGGCTATTGGGGAAGATGTCATTCGTTTCCGGTGTAGGCTCTTGCGCAAGAGTTTCTACACCCAGTGTACAAATTAGAAATACGATACAGGCTTTTATTGCTTTCATATGCCGTTTTCTTATCATTTTAAATTTCATAAGTCGATTTGATTGTAATCGCCTACATTGAGTGAAGCTGGGGTTCCTTGCATTTTAACATGATTTCCAATGAGGGAGTTTACTAGGTTCCCTCGGTTGATGTGGGTGTGTTCTCCTATGAGGGTATCTTGCAAAACTGAATTGGTAATTGTAGTTCCTTCATCAAGGCATACGAACGGTCCAATCACAGAATTTTCAACCGTTACATCGCTGCCAATATAAACCGGCGGAATGATGATAGAATGTGTAATTTGTACGTTTTCATGAATTAGCTGTTGGGTAGTTAAACTACTCAAGTAGTGCTGGGTTGTTCGGATGATTCCTGCTTTATTGCTCAAATCGAACCAATGCGTTGTTTGTTCGGCTAAAAACTTTGTCCCTTGCTCGTTCATGAGTTGTAGTACTGAAATCAACTGGAATTCTCCTTCGATCTGTTGGTTGTCTTGGTACACTTTACGGAGAGCACGTAAAAAGTTGGTGGCATCTTTAAAGTAATACACGCCAATTAGGGCAAACTCGGAAACATATTCGTCCGGCATGTGATAGAACTTATTGACCAATTGAGAATCATGCAATTTCACGATATCGTATTGTTCAGGGTGCTCTACTTTTTTCACCCATACAACAGCCTCTTCAATTCGGTTAAATGTATTTTCGGCTTCAAACAACCGATCGGTAAACGCTACTAATACTTCACCTTGCAGTGATTCAGCCGCGCATAAGAGCGCATGCGCTGTTCCTAGGGGGTGTTGTTGGTAATAAATCTTGCAAGCGGCACTAAAAGTAGTGGCAATTCGGTGCAATTCAGTTTCGATATCTTCGTCAGGTTCTCGAATAATGAATACGAGTTCTTCTAAGAGAGCTTCAGTGAGCGACATCAAGTTTTCAATTGTGCGATATATCACCGATTTACCTGCAATTTTTAAAAGCGATTTTGCCGTTGCCAGTGTATGTGGGCGCAAATGGGTTGCCCGCCCTGCCATAGGGATTACAATCTTCACGATAAAGTGTTACAAACCGTTTAAATTCTACATAATTTAAAATTACCGAAAAAATAACAACTTGAAGTGGTTGCCAACAATTTTCTGAATCTTACGTATGGTTCGTCCATATCAAATCCTTATTATTACTAAGTAAAAAGCCCAATTCTGATTATGAGAATTGGGCTTTCAAAGAATGGGAGTATCCTACCATCCTCTACCTCGGTATCGTTTTCCTCTGCGAAAACTCGATCGTGATTTTTTGGGGCGTCGGTTGAATTTAGAATAGTTACGCAAGAAGCGTTGGCGAGAGTAAATTGCCCCTGAATTGATGGGAGAACGACCGAATTTTGCCCGATCAAGCATTTGAAAATCGTTGAAACGAAAACTCAAAGTAATTTCTTGGGAACTTCCGGCTTGTCCGCTTAGCCCACCCACAGGCATTTGATAGGTATATCCGATGGTAGTAAACGGAATGAACTTTAATCCTAATGTAGCAGTGGCTAACGAAGAAGTACGGTATGCTGCACCAGCGGTTATCAGCCCATTGAGCGTGTAATAGGCGCCGATGTCTAACGTAGGAGGGCCACCGATAGGCTTTCGGATTACAGCCATGGGTTCGAACAAATCGCGACCTCCTGAGGCGGGTAAAAATAAGCTGCCATGAATCGTGTAATATTCTTGCAAATCTTTTTCACCCTCGTTGCCTTGCAAAAACGACATGATTCGGTTGAAAGCAAAACCGCCCCTGGCATAACTCGAAGAGATGTTCATTCCAAACGATACATCGAATAAGATTTGATTGTCGGGATAATCTAAGATGAGAGGATCGGTTACGTGCAATACACGGATACCATCTAAATTCAGCGTAGTATTCGAAATTTCACCGGCAAACCCAAAAGATAAGGCTAAATCGTGCGAAATAAGCATGTGGTATGAGATAGCCGGCGAAACAAACATGGTTTGAAAGCGGTCAATTTCAAGATTGTAAATATTGACCCCCAACCCTAAATGTCCACGATTTAACGGTGTGTTGGCACTAAGATAAGATACCGTAGGGTTTTGCCCCGTTTGTGCCCATAAGCGTTGTTGGGCTACGGTAATCTGTCCTGCTCTTCCGCCTGCTAATGATGGATTGTACAGAAAGCCATGGGTAAGATTCTGACTAAAAATAGGGGCTTCTTGGGCATAGGAAGTTCCTACACTCAAGAAAAACAGTATGACTAGTAACGGTAGTTGTTTTAACATAGTTGAAATAGTTTTTAGCAAGCGAAGTTATCGGAGAATCGTAATGCTTTCCTTAATGGTTTCTGTGGTTTCGTTCCCTTCTGCATCAATAAAGTTGACTTGTACGATACAGACATACGTACCCGGTGGTAGTAATTTTTTATTCCAAGTAGCTCCCCAGTCATTCCGATACGATGTGGTGGTAAACACTTGAGTTCCCCAACTATTAAGTACTAAAACTTCGTTGTCGGGGTATTCTTCAATATTCGTGATATAAAGCACATCGTTTTGTCCATCATTATTAGGAGTGATGATGTTCATTACCGTCAGTGGCTGCAAATCAGGACGACGCGGACCTATCACAATCAAATTAGAGTATGTATCGGTACAGCCTTTCAAATCGCGTACAGTAAGGGTTACTTCATAAGTACCTTGGCTTTCGTACGAATGACTAGGGTTTTGTTCGGTAGAGCCTTCGCGTCCATCACCAAAATCCCATTCCCACCCGATAATATCATCAGGTCCTGTAGATTGATCTACAAATCGCACGCCTAACCCTGCTGGAGTCTGTGGAGGGTCTTGGAATGCGGCTACTGGCTCTGTGCCATCTAAGCTAATTTCAATGAAGTCGGTATCCGTACATTCTATGCCTAGGCTGTCGTATTGAGTTACCTGAATCATTTCTACTCGGCCGGTTCGGATGGAATCGGCATTGGGTTGCCATCTAACCGAT
>CAYMYI010000033.1:0-26003 GCA_964394585.1 uncultured Roseobacteraceae bacterium | reverse complement strand
CTGTGATTGCACCGCCGGTAATTCTCCAGAAATATAAGTCGCCAGTAGTATCTGAAGCTGTATATAGCACTTCCTCCGCTCCAACACATGTTGTTCGGTTTCCTATAATCCTAGCTTCGGGGATTTCGTTAATGCTGATTACTTCGGTAGTATCGGCAAAACAGCTCTGCCCTGTTCCAAACGACTGTTCTAACTTGATAGAACCTACACCGGCAGGCCCCCAGTCTACAAAAATGGTACTACTATCCGCTCGGCTTGTGATTGTTCCGCCAATTACTGTCCAATTATAAATGCCATTTAAGGTATTTGAAGAGTAGGCAATCTCAGTGGATCCTTCGCAAACGGCTTTAGGACCAATAATTTGTACTTCAGGGTCGCTAAAGATTTCCACTTCTAAGGTTACGGCTACCGGACAATAGGTATCGGCAACAGGAGCTTCAAAGAGGGTAACGGTTCCAATACCTGCTGAGTCCCAATCAACAATGATTTGGCTGGTATTCTGCCCTTCGACAATTCGCCCTCCTATCACTTCCCATGTGTAATCATTATCTATAGATTCGGCAGCATACACTACACCTGTTGAAAACTCACACACTTGGTTAATTCCTAATAGGCGGGGCTGTACAAATGGCGTGATGAACGTTTCTAAGCTATCTTGAATTACACAAGAAAAAGTAGAATCGCCATAATCGATTAGTTCTTCTAGATATACCATTCCCGATTCAATGCTATCGTTCCAAACTACGTCGATGCTGTTGGTAAAATCGATAATAGAGGCTGTATCAAAAGAAACTTCAAAGTTTGTGCTATCGATAAATACTGTATCGGAGGTAATTACTACGGTGGTATCAAACCCACCAATAATTTCCCCGCCTTCTACCCGCCAGTTATAGATATTTTCTTCGGTGAAGGCTGAGTAGGTATAAATTTGCCCCAAGGCACATACGGAATCTTGTCCACTTATTTGCACGGGAGGTGCCGGATTCACAATCACACTAAATTGTCTTTCTATAAAACAGCTATCATTTAAAATCCAAAGCGAGTAATCGTCGCCTGAGTCTTCTACCGACAATGTATCGAGTATTAATACACTCGAATCGCTAAGTTCAATGTCGCCTTTTCGCCAGATGAAGGAGTCGGCTTCGGTTTGGAGCGCGGTGAGGAATAGCTGCTGCCCGGCACAAAGGAGGGTATCTCCTTCAAACTCAGTGGTAGGAAGCGGTTTCACTTGAACGGAGAATCCTATACTATCTTCGCAAAATGCTTTATTGATTTTCAAGCTGTAATCATCGCCTGAAAGGGAATCTGCAATAGCAGGAATCGATAATGTATTTTCTGTAGATAAGACGGAATCCCCTTTCATCCAAGTGTATGAAATGGCATCAATTTCATCGGCAACTAACTCTAAGGTTGAGTTTTCGCAAACAATAGTATCTCCTTGGAAGGTCATAAGCGGTTTCGGGCGCACACGTACCGTAAAGCTATCCGAAGTTACCATACAACCATTCTTAATTACGGTAAGTGTGTAGTCGTTTCTTGTGGAATCTTCTACACTGGTAATCAATAAAACAGAGTCTGTTCCAATTTCTTCTTCGCCTTTCCTCCAAATGTAGGCGGCATCTTTCTCATCGGCGATTAGTGTTAGTGGCTCGCCAAAACATAAAATTGGGTTAGTGCTAAACTCAGGGTCGCCGGTAAATGTAGCTACCGGATAAGGATTAACCTGCACATTAAACGTATCGGACGTGTAGGTATAGGTATCTTTGATTAATGTTAGGGAATAAGAAGAATCGGTATGAATCGAATCTACCAATACAGGAATAATTAGCGTAGTATCGGTACTCAGCGTATCGTTTCCAAGTTTCCAAATGTACTGATCTGCATCAGTAGCATCAGCTACTAGCATAAGCGAATCGCCTTCGCAACCAATTGTTTCTCCTGTAAAGGTAAGCGGTGGAGGGAATGTACCTCGGGCTCTCAAAAGAAATGTATATGGCGATGCAGTAGTATCGTTGCTAGCGATTGAAATGCGAACATCGCGTGCAGCCGTATCGATAGCCACATACCCAATACTGAACGATAGTGTGTCTCTCCCTGCTATGCGGCTTGAATCCGGTGCTTGTGTAAGAAGGAAGAGTTCCTCGAAGTTTTCTTGGAATCTGATAAATGGAGGTTCTCCGGTCAGTTGCAGCGTTGTATCCCCCAAGTTTACGATTTGGTATGTTCGAATTAAGGTATCACCCACAATACCAAAACCCATATCGGTCATATCGCGTGTTTCAGGAGTAGTATCACCATTTATAATGGTGGTATCGTTGCCAATTATGGCAATTTCTTGCAACGCGGCAAACCGATATTCTAGGCTTGTGATGGTTGTATCGCGTACTGAACCTAAGCTAACTAACACATCTTCTGCTTCAAATTCCATTTGAATCGAATCGGTTTTAGCGCTTACGGTAGTATCAATATCAGCAATTAGGAAATAGTATACAGCCGTGGTATCCAGGGTATCTAACATGTTTAAGAGCTCAATTTGCCCTATACCCAAATCAATAGTTACACCTTCTACTTCTACATTATCCTCTTGTGATACATAACTACTATCGGTAGATCGGACTAGGCGGACATTTTCAAACTTGCCGTTCGGATCGGTTGTAGTAGGGATTGTAATTTGGGTAATTTCGGTAGTCCCTGTAGAAACTGCACCAAATCCTAAAATGGCTTGATCTTTCGCCGAGGCAAGCAATGGTGAAGGAGCAATGCCAGTGCCTACTGTGCCTAACGGCGTAAGAGTTGTTTCGGCTGGTACTACATTAATTTTAATTTGTTGTGTAGGGATGGTTAGTTCCGTTGCTAGTGTGTTGGTTACTTCGCAGAGGTAGAAGCCGGAGTCGGCAAGTACAGGGGTTTCTATTCTAAAAAGTGATGTATCGGTAAGAGTACTTACCGAAGTCAGTTCCCCTAGTTCATTCACTTTAAACCACTGATACTGATTATTTTCACCGTCTGTGTCAAAAATAATTTGGAATGGAGTCCCCTCTACTACGGTATATTCGCGGGGGCTCATTTCGATCGAATCTTGTGGGGCATACACCAGTGTTACCGAATCGGGTAGAGCTATTAAGGGTTCTATGCTGCCAAAAGTCAATCGGTTTTCATCTACATATACACCATCATTCGCATCTCCCCCCCAATTATTCAACGTCGCCAAGTTAGGTGTAGTCGTAAAAGCATTGTCAGAAAGGTTAATAAACACAAGCTGCTCTAAGTTCAGAAGTTCTACAGGAACTGAACCAGTTAACCCGGTAGAATCTAGATTGAGACGTAAGAGTTGCTCTAGGTTGCCAATTTCACGAGGAAGCTCACCTATTAGTTGGTTTTTGGATAAATCGAGTAATCGAAGCTTCCGTAAATTTTTAATATTGGTACTGATAGTATCAGAAAGGAAATTATTTCCTAAGTCCAAAGTATCTAGGTCTTCTAATTCCCATATTCCGGCAGGAATTTCCCCTTCAAGTGCTACATTATTTAAGGAAAGTTCTTCTAGGTTGGAAAGTGCTGTAATTTCTACAGGAATTTCTCCGCCCAATGAATCATTATTACTTAAGTTTAAGTAGCGTAACTCAGTGAGGTTAGCAATTTCGGGAGGAATTGTACCCCGAAGATTATTTCCATCATTTCCTGCGCCGGTACTATTACTAAGGTCGATGCCTACTACACAGCCTTCTCCATTTACAGAAATGCCAAACCATGCACTAACTTGGCTACTAGGGTTATCGGGTTTCCATACTGCTAAGTTGTTAACTGAATTTCGCCAATTTTCCCCTTGAAGTGATGTAAAAAATTCGGTAAGTGCTTCACGATCATCTTTAATACAGGCAGGACAGAGACCTGTTCCTACATATACGCCTCCACTATCGATAAGAGCATCGCGCCAAGTGGCAAAGTCTTCATCCTCTGGCTCGCATAAAGAAGTATTAATGTAAATGAGGGTGTCTGCAACTTCTAACTGTGTAAGGCTAAGCGGTAGTGGCCCGGAAAGGCTATCGTTATCACTAAGTATGATTTCTTTAAGTGTAGCGATATCGCCAATTTCAGAAGGCAACCCTCCTAATAAACGGTTATCACTCACGTTGAAACGAACTAAGTTATTTAGCTGCCCAATAGAGGTAGGGATACTATCTCGGATGGCATTTTCTTGTAAAAATAAATCGACCAATAGTGGAATCTGTGTGATTGTAGCCGGGAAGTTTGTAAATCGGTTAGCCGATAAGTTTAGCACATTAAGGTTGGGCAAGTTGATATTAGCTTCTTCGCTTGGGATTTCCCCATCGATGGCATTTCCCGACAAGTCTAATGTTTTCAGCGTGGTAATTGTCCAAATATCTTCAGGAATTTCTGTAAGCTGATTACGCGCTCCATTGATAATTTCAATATTATCTAAACCAGAAACAGCTTGAGGGATTTCGTCAATACTGTTACCCGCAAAAGAAAGAACGCGCAACTCTTGCAAAGAAGAAATAGAGTTTGGCAAAGGTCCTGTAAAATTATTTTCATCTAAATACAGTTCTTCCAAAGCAGTTAGACCACTAAGACTGACCGGAATTTCTCCTTCGAGTAAATTATTGCTCACATCTAGTTTTACAAGATTGGTTAATCCGGATCCAATTGTTTCAGGTAGCAAAGAGTCGAGCTTATTGAAACTTAAGTTCAATACCTCCAAGTCTGATAGCCCTTCAATCGCTTCAGGAATAGCACCTACTAAGTTATTACCAGGCACACCTTGTCCTTGCTCGTTACTTTTACTCAAATCTAGCTCCGTTACACACCCTAATGCATTGGTGGTTACACCAAACCACTCTCCTAACGAACGGTTCGTGTTCCAGTTGGTATCGTTCGACCACTGCGATCCATTGGTAGAATTATATAAAGCAATAAGAGCATCTCGGTTTTCTTGCAAACAAGCCGGGCAAACATTGTTATTAGTCTGAAAGTTGGTAATCCCCGATTTCCAAGCAGCATAAATATCGTTACCTACCGGTTCACAAACGTTCGTATTGCGAAAATCGAATGTTTCAAGTTGGGTAAGTGTCTCGGCATATGCTAACGGAATGGCACCACTGATACCACTTCCGGCAAAAGTATTATCGTTGACTAAAAGTGATTTTAAACGAATCAGATTAGCAATAGCATCGGGTAATGAACTGCTAAAGCTGTTATCAGCTAACGAAAGAAACTCTAAATCGAGCAAATTACCAATCTCAGCAGGTATTTGCCCGGTAAACTGATTGCTCCCCAGGTGTAAGTATGTAAGGTTGGTCAGTAGTCCTATTTCTGCCGGCAAATTACCGGTAAGCTGATTCCCATTCAAGGCAAGGTATTCTAGCCCAGTTAGTGTCCAAATTTGCTCAGGGATCGAATCAGCTAGTTGGTTGTTGCTCAAACTCAATTCGCGTAGGCTAAATAATCCGCCAAGCTCGTCAGGGATTTCCGTAATAGCATTTCCATCTAAAAACAATATCCGCAATGAGGACATCTCATCGATAGACTCAGGAATTTGATCAATGTTATTATTCGATAAGCGAAGTGTACGCAAATTGATAAGATTCGTAAGCTGCCCAGGAATTGCGCCTGAAAGTGCGTTGTTGGAAAGATCAAGGCTATCTAAGGTGAGTAAATTGCCTAGCTCGGCGGGAATATCACCATTCAAACCCGGAGAATTATTGGAAAGATTGAGGTAACGCAGCGAAGACAACCCACCAAATGTAGCGGGAATAGCTCCTTCTAAGTCGTTGTTGCTTAGGTTTAATACTTGCAGATTCACCAAATTCCCTGCGTTTGGAATTTCAGGAATTTGACCTGAAAAACGGTTTTCCGATAGATTGAGCACACGCAAAGCCGGTAAAGAATCAAGCTGAATGGGTAAGTTTCCGCTTAAAATATTATCAGATAAATTGAGCCTTTCTAAAGCAGTAAGGTTTTTCACTGTAGGAGATAAGGTGCCTACTAGGTTATTCCCACTAAGATCAAGAGTTTTAATGTTAATCGCTTTCCATAGGTTAGCTGGAACTTGCCCTGTTAATCCGTTATTGGGTAATTGCAGAGAAGTTACACACCCATCGCTATTTACCTGCACCCCAAACCAAGTACTCAGAGGTTCTTCGCTATTCCAGTTGGTGGCATCGGTCCAATTTTCTCCACCAGTACCGTTGTATAAAGCAAGCAATGCAACACGGTCTCGTACGGCACACCCTCCATTAATCCAGGGTTTATTCGCTTCGTTATCGCCATTTGCTACGAAAGCATCGAGTGCACCATCATCGTTTAAATCGCCAAGGGCAACACCTAAACTCGTAGCTTCTCCATATTCTTCTACTACTTCGCTAAATGTACCATTGCCATTATTTAGGTATATCTTATTAGCTCCCGTGTTCACGAAAAATATATCCATATCGCCATCGGCATCTAAATCGCCTATGGCAACATCTTGTGTATCGGAATTTCCAAGGTTATCCCCTTCTGTAAAGCTCACAGGGTTAGGCGGGTTATAACCGTTAATCCAAACGGTATTTGCTCCTCCAGTATTGGCTATCACCACATCCAAGAACCCATCTCCATTCAAATTGCCAAAAGCAATGCCGGTACTTGTTGTAGAACCTAGTGAAGGCCCTTCTGTAAAAATACCATGCCCGTTATTAAGGTATACTTTGCTTTCTCCCCCATCGTTTGCCACTGCCACATCCAAATCGCCATCAGCATCAACATCGCCAAGGGCTACATCAGTACTTGTTGCATTGCCATATGCCTTCCCACTATCTTCAAAAGTACCATCGGTATTATTGAACCAAACTCGGTTTTCACCTTCATTGGCTACAAAAGCATCGGGGAAACCATCGCCATTTAAATCGCCCAATGCTACTGCATTGGAAGTAGCAGAACCATAGCTCCCTGCTGCGGTGAACCCTCCGGCACCGTCGCCTGTCCATACAATGTTAGCCCCCGCATTGGCAATGAACGCATCTATCGCCCCATCGTCATCCAAATCGGCAAGCGCTACTCCACGGCTATCGCTGTTTCCAAATGAAGCCACTTCGGTGAATGTACCATCTCCTCGTCCGTTACCATCATCATTACCAGTCCATACTTTATTCCCTGCCGCGTTAGCGAACAGAGCATCTAAAATACCATCTCCATTTAGGTCCGCTAGGGCAACATCGTTACTGGTGGCCGCACCAAAACTATTCCCAATATCTACAAAAGCCCCTTCGCCTTCTTCAGATGCGATGGTATAACTGAAATTCTCCGTTGCCCAAAATGCTTCAGGTTTTTCTGTGGAAGCTCCTCGGATTCCACCTGTTGCTGTTACAATTACCTGCTCTCCCGCCTTAAAATCTGCCGTTGGCTGTATTTGTACCGTACTAGAGTTTACTACAGATGGCGCATCGCCTAAAGGTCCTGAGAAAGACCCCCGAACTCGTACGGACTCATTCGAAGCTGAGCCGTTGTCGATGCCAACTCCAAAACGGATATTAATACTACGATCTCCAGCTACACCTACTGCGTTACGAGTAGGATCGGTCGTAGTTACTTTTAGAATAGTCGGCATCGCCTCAGAAGCTTGAAACGCTGCACCATTCAAAATTGCAGGGTGAAGATTGCCCACGCCATCGTATGCTTTATCGGAAGCGGCAGGCTCATCAAAATGCCATAGCCCTAACAAATCTGACTCGGTTCCTAAGTATGGCTGAGGGTTTTGAAGATAAGTGGAAATTTCGGCGGCACTCAAGGCTACGCCAAACATGGCTAGTTCATCAATCTGCCCTGCTAAAAAACCTGCCCCACTTTCCGTTAGTTTACCAATTACGATGTTGCTCACATTGCCAGGGTCGCCGGTTACATCGTCGGTAGTGCCTTGCGATTTACCATCGATAAATAACTCTAAAGATGCGCCACTTTTCGTAGCTACAATATGGTGGTATGCCCCATCATTAATGTTTTTGCCTGAGCGGATGACTGCCTCTTCGGTGCCATCACCTCTTGCGAAAGTTACCCTCCCATGTTTTCCATTCATCGAGATAGAATAAGGATAAGCACCTGAAGCTCCAGCTCTTTTGGCAATTAACCCAATTTGCCCCTCTTCACCTTGTGTTACATCGGCACGTACCCAAAAGGCAATAGCAAAGTCTTCATCGTTTGCAAAATTGAGCATTGTGGCGGTGTCAACCTGAAAAAATGCATTGGTAGCATTGAAACTCGCGGCGTTTACCACATCGCGTAGAGGGGTGGCAGCCCGCGGTACTACACCCACTGTATCGGAACGATCTCCCTCAGCCCCACCTGTAATCGCAGCAATCGCATACACATACAAGTTGTTATTGGTGAGGTCGGTATCTATAAAATCGGTGGTGGTAACCACAGCAACCTCTGTAGAAATGTTTGCTTCGGTGTCGCCACGATAAATCTTGTACTCGTCCGCACCGGCTACTTCGTCCCATGTAAGGCGTACTTGGGTATCTTCAGGAAAAGCGCGTACGTTCTCAGGAACTTGTGCATAAGCCACTTGAAGCGTGCTCAGTAAAACAAGAAGTAGAATGAGTTTCAAGCTGGCTAGTCTAGGTAGGAAATAAGCGTTGTAGTAGTATGTCATCTTAATTCTTGAAAGCAGATTTTTTTTACTTTATTATTAGCAACAATTTTTCCAAAGATATAAGTGAGTAATCTCAATTTACTATCGAACAGCAGTTTTTCGAGAGCACCTCTCCTAATAACAATTGTAAATCGGTGGGTAAAAACAATCGATAATCGGCTTAAACCCCTTTTTTTGGAATAGAACGCTCTCCACTCCATACTATTTTCAGGTTGTATTTTTCTTGCCTATAAATTATTGATAGTGCTAATACTACAGAAAGATTTCCCAACAGAGTATCTAACCACCACCAAGAGGTTTCTAGTTGGAACAACAAAATGCTCAATACGATTGAACCTAAAAGATAAAGCGTATTTCGTGCAAGGGTATATGGAACAGGATAGTACTTTTGCCCAATTAGGTAGCATACTATTGCCATGCTTCCATAGCATAACAACGTAGTTACTGCACTACCATGATATCCCAACAGCGGAATTAAAAAATAATTTCCTGTAACGGTTACTGTTGCCCCTCCTAAACCTATGAATGCTCCCATATAAGTGCGGTCGGTAATCTTAAACCAAACTGCTAAATTATAGTATATCCCTAGTAACACATTGGCTAATAATAAAACAGGCACTACACTGAGCCCTTCGCGGTAGGCAGGCTGCCGAAGAAATAGTTGGGCAATCCAATCGAGGTTAGCTACTACCGCTATCATCATTGCACAGCATGCTATTACAAAATAGCGCATTACCTGCGCATACGCTTGGGGAGAATCTTTCTCCTTGGCTTTGGCAAAGAAGAAAGGCTCTGCTGCGTACCGATAGCCTTGCACAGCAATTGTGATAAAGATGGAAAGCCGATAACACGCCGAATAAATCCCGGAGGCATCGAAGCCGGTTTTCCCAGGATAGTACCCATCAGGAAGCCACAAAGGAAGTACAATGCGGTCTAGGGCTTCGTTCATAGCAAATGCTACTCCTGAAAAAATGAGGGGATACCCATATTTCCACAGAGGCAGAAGGCTTTGCACATCGATACGAGGACGCCACTTTAGGAAATAACGGATCAATACGGGAATGGCTAATGCGTTTGCGATTAGGTTACATAAAAACGCATATCCGGGACCCAACGTAGGGTCGTAAAACTGATTGACCCAACCTTGCCAATCAACCCAAAAATTGCCTTCGTAAATATTTTTACAGATATATAAAAAGAAGAAATTAAGCCCTACATTGGCAAAGACCATGAGTAGCCGTACGCCCGCAAACAAATATGCTTTATTCTCTTGCCGAAGGCGTGCAAAGGGAATAGCTAAAAAAGCGTCAATAGCTAGGATCAAGGCAAACCAGCGTATAAAATGGCTCTGCCCCACAAACCCTAACATAGCCGCGATGCTATCAGAAAAAGCATACATACTTCCCGAAAAACATACGCTTACAAACATCACCGAAGTGAGGGCACTTTGATAGACTTTCTCAGGGTCAGCGTCTTCCTTGGAGGCAAACCGAAAGTAAGCTGTTTCCATCCCATGCGTGTACACTACATTCAAAAAAGCAACTATTGCATAGAAATACGCCAGAATTCCGTAATCGGCGGTGGTTTCAAAAGCATAGGTGTGTAGCGGGACGAGCAGGTAATTGACCAACCGAGCCAAAATACTACTCAGCCCATAAACGGCTGTTTGCGAGGCTAATTTCTTAAGCATACTATTTCACAAAAAAGAAGGCAGACCTTTTCCATTGCTGAGGTCTGCCTTTTCATCGTATAAGTTATAGGTTATTTCCCGGTAAAAATGGGTTTGCGTTTTTGTAAAAACGCTGCTGTTCCTTCTTTAAAGTCTTCGGTGCTTAGGCAACTACCAAATGCATTCGCTTCTTTCTGGTAGCCATCGTCTTGGGTGGCTACGGCATTGATGCAATCGATTGACTGCGCAATAGCAACGGCGGCTTTCGATAAAATTTTACGCATAATCTCTTCGGCTTTCGGCACTACTTCTTCGGGTGCCACTACGTGGTTCACCAAGCCAATCTGATGCGCTTCGGCTGCAGAAATCATATCGCCGGTTAAGATAAGTTCAAACGCCTTTCCTTTTCCGACAAGCTGGGTTAAGCGTTGCGTTCCTCCGTACCCAGGGATGATACCAAGATTTACTTCGGGTTGCCCAAACTTCGCTTTTTCCGAAGCTATGCGGATGTGGCACGCCATGGCAAGTTCGCACCCTCCGCCTAAGGCATAGCCGTTAACAGCGGCAATCACTGGTTTTGGGCAATTTTCGATATTGGCGAACACTTCTTGACCGCGCTCGGCAAACTTGCGCCCATTCATGTTATTCAAATCGGCGATTTCTTGAATATCAGCGCCGGCAACAAACGCCTTTTCCCCAGCACCTTTCAAAATCACCCCTTTTATTTCATTTTCATCATATACTTTTTCGAATGCACGTGCTATCTCTTCGATTGTAGCTGTATTAAGCGCATTCATTTTGCTTTCTCGATTAATAGTAATGTTCAAAATACCTCCTTCGAGGTCGAGCAGTAGATTTTTAAATTCCATGTTTCCTCTATTTGGTAAATACTGATTTTTAGAGTTTTCTTAGGGATAACGCCCAAAAATAGTCATTTACATTCATAACTTTTTCAATAATTCATCTTTGCGAAACCCTAGCGATGCTTCTGTTTTTGAGCGATGCGCCAAGTAACCACACACTAGCAAGTTTCCGCTAAGCGGATGCCTGTAAACTGCCAGCGCTTATCAGGGTGGAAGAAATTTCGGTACGTTGCTCTGATATGCGACTTTGGCGTAGCACAGGAACCGCCACGGAGCACCATCTGATTTACCATAAATTTACCATTGTATTCCCCAAGTGCTCCGGCGGCTTGCTTGTAGTACGGATAGGGTAAATATGCACTATTTGTCCATTCCCACGCATCGCCAAACATCTGATTATTTCCTCGTTTTCTCCCTAAGGGCATGAGCGTATCGTCGTCGAGGAAGTTCGCATCTTTCGGGATATTCGAGTTCAGCTTGCGGCATGCCACTTCCCATTCAAACTCAGTGGGTAAGCGTTTGCCTTTCCAACGGGCAAATGCTTCAGCTTCGTAATACGATATGTGTGTAACCGGTGCTTCGGGGTCAATTTCTTGTAAACCATAGAGGGTAAATTGTTTCCATTCGTCGTAATGGCGTTGCCAATATAAAGGGGCTTCAATTCCGTTCGATTTCACCCACTCCCAACCTTCCATCAGCCAAAGGGATACTGTTTTATACCCCCCTGCGCTTATGAACTCCATATACTCGCGGTTGGTTACTAAGCGATCTAAAATCTGGAAATCGTGCAAAAACACTTGGTGTGCGCCTAACTCATTGTCGAAACAAAAATCTTCGCTTTGGTGCCCTACAGTATAAACACCTGCCTCTACCGGCATATACTCCGATTTTATAGTATCTTCTGCTTTTTGCTGAGGGAACTCCGCTTCAAGGCGATACGCCGGGAAGATAGGGTTTTGTCCCATTGTATATTTTAAGTCGGTAATCAGTAATTCTTGATGCTGTTGCTCATGTTCCAACCCTAATCCTATAAATTTCAACACGTTCTCAGGCAAGGTATCGCTTTGTAACAATGCTTCCATATGGCGATCTACATAAGCCCGATACTCTTGTACCTCTGCTACGGTGGGGCGCGACATGCTTCCACGTAAATCACGCTGAATGCGTTCGCCTTGCGATTCGTAGTAGCTATTAAACAAATAATTGAATTGCTTGCGAAATAAGTGATACTTCTCGGAGTGCGGCACTAAAATAAAGTTCTCGAAGAACCAAGTAGTATGGGCTAAGTGCCACTTCGGGGGACTTACATCTACAATAGGCTGTGGGATGTAATCTTCAATTGAAAGAGGAGCGCATAAATGTTCCGTTTGTGCTCTTACTGTTTTATACTGTCGTAGAAGATGTTGGCTATCCATAATCTCTGTTTTTGTTCTCAATTAGCGAAAGTTACATCGGTAACTCCGGTATACAAAAACATTGTTTAAAATATGCCTACAGCATTTTTAATTGATTCCAATCTTCTGATTTATAATTCGTTCAAAGAAATGGTGTAGAATGAAAGTCTGCTCCGCGCCAAGTTTTTGCCCCAATTGGCTGATAAAATACAAACCCAACCCTGCCAAAAGCACTGCAGGAACTCCCCACAAAATGGTAATCGGTTCGCCTAAACTATACGCTGAAAAACCAATGATTAGTAAGAACATCAATACCACACCCAACACCAAATAGCCAAATGCAATGAGTGCCCAAATACTTGGGTTGGGGCCATATAACCCTCGAACCAAAGTCCCTTCACCTTCGGGTTCTAAGGTGATATCGAGTTGTGGCGACCAGAAGTGCAGTTCGTTCGCCTTAATTTTCAGGGTGATGTGCCCGGGGATAACGACTCCTGCACAATCGCACAAATCGCTCGATTGACTAAGGGCTTCTTTCATACGATCAGTGATTTCCGTAGGCGATAGGGGCGACACTAAACGGAATCTCGGGCGGATTCTGAAACTAGTCATAACTACGTTAGGTTAAAAAGTCGTCTTTTTAGGAAACGATTACGCAAAAAAAATCACTTTTTCTGAGGTAGAATATCGGTAAATTCGAACTCAGATGCAAGTTTGCCCACTACTGCTCGAAAGTTGCGCTGGTCTTGTTGTTCAATGCGCATATAGTTGAGGCGGTCTTGGTCATAGTACTCCCATGCGTTTACTTTAATGCCTAACGAGCGGGTCGTTAGGTTGAACAAATAGCCTTCCAGCGCATTTTCGCGGAAGAATTGTGAACTTTGGTAATGAATGATGTTATACGGGCGCTTAGTGTGCAATATTTCGGTTTCTAGCTCAGCATCAATCGCATAAATGTTCAAGGGTTTGCTTACCGTAATGGTCGTGTGGTTGCCTTCTTTGAATAGATACACCCAGATGCTTTCCATATCGCTCACTAATTTAAACTCACGAGCCGAAATGCCCGATGCCCAATCAAACTGGCGCCGTGTAGTTACTTGCCATGTTTTCAGGTTGTAATCCACCATGTAGCCTTCTTTCAAGTTCTCGATGGATAGGTTTGAAGGATCGTAATTTTCTACAATGTTTCGTGGTGTACTTCGGTGAGGGTCGGTGGTAGACTGATAGCTGCGCGTACCTGCTGTAGCTCCTTGGCGTGTAGGCTGTAAATTGTAACGAACTTGTAGACCTTGCATCACTCGGTTGGAAATATCCGGAATTTTCCGATATTTTAGATGTAACCAATACATGAAAAGCCCCATAGGCGCCCAAAAACCGCCAGTAGAGGTAATAATAAGCAAAAGGAAAGCTACTAGCGTGAAGTTTCGTCCGTTGCGAAGTCGGGTTACCTCTGCGTCGTAGTCTTCGTAATACTCAAGCTGGATGGGTTCAGGCAGGGTTTCTAAACGCATTTGTATTACTTCGGGCAACCCATGCCGACCGAAATTTGGCCAAAACACCTTTTCAGCACTTCTTTTGATAAAATCTACCGCTTTTTGCAGGGGTCCTAAACTTTGTTCCATAAATCATACAACAACTAACTCTAAATTTTGCTTGGTTTCAATTTAATGAAAACCAAAGAAATTTAGTTTTATACTATTTCTATTTTATGCTTTTCTATTCAATAATTACAATAATCCGATCGCCGGAACGGAAAATAATTTCGTCTTCTTTGGGTGGATTCAATACAATCCCAAAATTTTGATCTTCTTCTTTGGAATGTGCGGCAAACCGAACACCAATGGCGATTTGCTTTTTGCGCAAGGCTGCCTCGGTAATTGTATAAAAATTCACGGATTCTTCCAGCAATACATATTCCTCGGCTGGGCGTAAATTTATTTCGCAACCAGATGCATCGAGGAATTCTTCGAACACCATTTTGAGTTCGCGGTTTTCTGCTACTTGTGCCAAAAGCAAGCTAATGAGGTTGTCGCCCACGATGAAGTCATCGGGTTTGGCGAGTTGTGCTAATGACTGATTACGTGCGTTTGCCATCTCACTCACCAAGTTATACGTTGCTTTCCGCTCAATGGCAATATCGCGCAAGTGTACCAAACTGATTAAACTGCGCGAATCGGCCTCTTCGATACCATATTGCTCAATATCACTCAGTACAATCACGTGGTCAAACTCGTTCGGCTTAATTACCCCGAACGCCTCTCGATCGGTAGAATCAGCCTCCCAATAGGTAATTTCAAGGTTTTTCAACCCGCGTGGAGGGTGAGTTGTTTTTTCGAGGTTTTCGCCTTCTGCACGCATTACCACTACCTTTGAACCTCGCACCGCATAGGCATCAATTTCTTTGAGGATGCTAGGCGCATTGGGGCTCCATCCTACCAACAATATTTTCTCAGGATTTTGGAGGGGAACGGCATTTTCTGCAATCAGGGTAGCTTTTACCGCATCGGAACGCTGCTTACCGAACACTACCGATCGGCTATCTGTACTGATTACAATCAGCGCATCGCCTTCTTCGAGTGTGTAATCTTCAGAAGGATTGATTACAATATCGCGTTCTTTGGTTCGTAAAAAAGGTTCCGGATCGTTCAACGAAATCATATTTTTCTTCGATTTCCGAATACCTATCACCGTGCTATCAGCATACGAAAAAACAGCTTCGCGAAAGGTTTTGCCCCATAGCAAAGGTTCGCGCTGGAAGTAAATTTCCGCCCCGCGAAACGTCATCAGCTCGGCATATACTTCGCTCAGACCAGGTTGGCGGCATGTTTGAGCGATTAGGCGGCTAACTATATCGAACGTATGGAGTACAGTGATGCGATTGCCGGCAATCATTTCTGCTACTTTTCCATTCGAAGGGTGGTGCATGGCTGCAACTACGTGGTAATGCGTTGCCATATGGCGCTGAAAAGGAGCGTTCATAAGGGCGAGTAGTATTTTTAAGATGGCGATGTCGGCATCGCGCTCTTGTTCTTCGGGTAGAATAATCACGGTTTTCGCTTCAGCAATATTGACCAACCGTAGGTCGTCGGCTACAAGGGCACTACCGGAGCGAACCATCAAACGTTGTTGTTTATCGTAAGGCAGCTTTTCTACCAACTCTTGCTGAAGCTGCATAGCATCTACATTGGCAAGAATGGCTACTCGTGCTTTGTGCGTGTTGGGGTTCCAGTGTAAGAGTTGCTGTACCAGCTCTACTCCTTTAAGCGACCACCCCAAGATTACCGTATGTTCTCTGGCGCGAACGGGCTTTCTGCCACGCTGCACGTCAGAAAGCCAGAGGTAAATCGAAGCAGTTGCCAAGGATATATACCCCACAGCTACGATTGCCCAAACTCCACTGAACAACCACAGCACCAACGCCCAAATCCGAGGAGGAAAGTGTACATCGGCTAGTTTGGGGAATATGCCTGAAAGCATAAACTGCCCCCATGTGAGCCGAGTATGGCTAACAACAAACATGCTTGCGGGAAAAAAGCAAGCCACTATCAACGAAAACAAAACAAACGCTATCGTTGCTTGCAGCATCAGAGGTATCGTTCCGCGCGAAATTATGGCATTCTCTAGCCGATACCGAAAATGAAAAAAAGAAGGTTGTTGTGATGCCATACCAATCTAAACACGCTTACGAATGTGAGAATCGTTTTCCCATGCCCGAAACTACGTAATCCAAAGGTTATTCAACTCTAAAAATGAACGATGTAAAATAATAGAATGCCCTGCACATTAAAAAAATTTAAAGGATAAGAAGAGAAAACGCTTTCGCAGTCGTTTTTTATTATATTCAAATCGAATCAAAATCAATGTTTGAAAACCCTAAACTCCCTACCGCTTATGCTAAACGATTACGGATTACAGTTCAAAGAAATTGATACATTCAATTACGAAATATATGACGAGCGGGCAATTAAAGTATTTTCTTTTGAGTATGTCCCCGATTACTTTTTGGCAATTTCCACCTGGACTGATTTCACCACTGTAGAGCAAATTATGGGGATTTATAAACATATAGGCTGGTTTGCCTTCCAAAACAAACTATTGGTGATGCGCTCCATTAGCGATCTTTCCCAATTTGATGGCAGTTTTGCCGACGCTGCCGATTGGTTTTTCGACGAGTACATCCCCATAGCTGTACAAGCAGGTTTACAAGCCTCTGCCAGCATAGAACCCAAAGATTTCTATGCGCAGTTAGCCATGGACGAAATCATTGCTAAAGCAAAGCACATAAAGCACTATAAGTGGTTTCCTACCTTCCAAGAAGGCTACGATTGGGTCATCTCTTTAGAGCTAGATTCACCGCAATCGACTCCCTCTTCTTCTTAGCAATTAAGATAACTCCACTGCTTTTACTTCGGCAAGTTCTCGTAATTTCGCACCTTGTAATGCAATTTACTCCCAGAGAACATGGCTCGAAGAAAGAAGAACATCCGTTTAGAACAAATTGAAATAACCGACATCAGTAGTAAAGGGAAAAGCGTTGGCAAACACGGCGATTTAGTTGTTTTTGTGGAAGGCGGTGTACCCGGCGATGTGGTCGACGTGCAAGTTACCCGCAAAAAAAGCAGTTATGCAGAAGGGCATATAGTGCATTACCACCACTATTCCCAACACCGAATCGAGCCATTTTGTGAGCATTTTGGCACATGCGGCGGCTGCAAATGGCAACACATGGCATATGCTCAGCAGCTCGAATTTAAGCAGGCTCAAGTAACCCAAAACCTCCAAAAAATTAGCGGAGCAGTACTCCCTGAAATTCAGCCCATTTTACCTTCGGAAAAACAACAATTCTACCGCAATAAGTTAGAGTTCACCTTCACCCCAGCGCGCTGGCTCACCCAGAACGAAATCGATTCTGAGCATGCGTTGGATCGGCGCGGACTTGGGCTACACCTCCCTGGTAGGTTCGATAAAGTGCTCGACCTGCAAGCCTGCTACCTACAGCAAGCGCCTTCCAACGAAATCCGATTAGCTCTTCGCGACTATGCCCGCCGCGAGAATCTCTCGTTCTTTAACATTAGAGAACAGCATGGCTTTCTGCGCAATCTCATCATTCGCACTACGGAAACCGGAGAAGTGATGGTCATCGTCCAGTTTTTTGAAAACCAAGCCGAACAAATTGAAAAGGTGATGGCATTTTTGCACGAACGTTTTCCACAGATTACTTCGCTCATGTACGTGGTAAACCCCAAGGGCAACGAAACCTTTCACGATTTGGAGGTAATTGCGTACGCTGGCACCCCCTACATTACGGAACGCATGGAAGATTTGCAGTTTCGAGTTGGTCCAAAATCGTTTTATCAAACAAATGGTGCACAAGCCTTAGCGCTGTATCGCATTGTGCGAGAAATGGCTGCGTTGCAAGGGCACGAAACCGTCTACGATTTGTACACTGGCACCGGCACTATTGCCAACTTTGTAGCCCGAAATGCAAAAAAAGTAATAGGGTTAGAATATGTTGCCGCTGCCGTAGAAGATGCGCGCATCAACTCAACCATCAATGGGATTACCAATACTTATTTTGAAGCCGGCGATATGAAAGACATCCTCAACGAAGCTTTTATGAAACGGCACGGCAAACCCGATGTGCTCATTACTGACCCCCCTCGTGCCGGAATGCACGAAAATGTGGTAAATACACTACTAAAAGCCGCCCCAGAGCGCATCGTATATGTAAGTTGTAATCCGGCAACCCAAGCCCGCGATTTAGCCATCTTGAAATCTTATTATACCGTGCAAGCAGCCCAACCGGTAGATATGTTCCCACAAACACATCATGTCGAAAATGTGTTACTCTTACATAAGTCGTAATCTTTACTGGGTATGTGCTTCTAGTTTGATAATCTATTAAATTACAAGCGTCATCTATCGTTATTATAAATATCTTACATGGACGCTTTAATCAACATTCTTGATAGCCATCCTACCTTAATTGCCTTTGCACTGAACCCAAAGTATGAGTATACTTATTTTAACAAAATACATGCGCAAACTATGCACGCAATCTGGGGTGTGCAAATTGCCTTAGGGCGCAATATGCTCGATTACATTAGCATAGAAGAAGACCGCCAAAAAGCCAAAGAAAACTTTGATAGGGCTTTACAAGGAGAACATTTTGTACAAATAGAGGTATATGGCGATTCGGCACTCCAACGAAAATATTACGAAGACACATACGCCCCCATCTACAATGAAAACGGAAAGATTGATGGGGTATCTGTACTGGTAAAAGATATTTCAAGACAAAAGCACGAAGAAGCCCTTATGCGGAAAAGTCAAAACTTGTTGGCATCTATCAACCAAAACATACAAGACGGCATTTACCGGAGTACACCCGAACAAGGATTGATTTATGTGAACAAAGCCATGATCCGCTTATTTGGGTATCCTAATGGAAAAACCTTGCTTGATGCTAAAAGCGAAGAACTATATGCCGACCCTCAACAACGCGAGACATTAAGCAAAATCTTACTAAAAAAAGGTGCTGTCAAAAACTTTGAAGTGCTTTTCCGCCGCTTCGATGGATCTGTTTTTTGGGGATTAATAAGTGCTATTGCCTCTCGCGATGCCGATAACCAGTTAGTATTTGATGGTGCTATTCAAGATATTACACAAACAAAACAAGCGAAAGCCCAACTCGAAGAGTTCCAAAAGCTGTTCAAAATTAGCAGCGATTTAATGGCAATCTCTAATTTTAAAGGCTACTTTGAAGTACTCAACCCCAAGTGGGAAGAAATACTAGGGTATACAGACGAAGAACTAAAAGCTCAGCCTTTTTTACACTTTGTCCACCCCGACGATTTAGACCGAACCCAACAAGAAGCCGAAGAATTAACCAAAGGGAAAGGTGAAACTCTAAAATTTGAAAACCGATACCGCAAGAAAAATGGCACTTACGTTTGGTTGGAGTGGAATACCGTGATTGACTATAACAGCCAAAAATTTTATTCTATCGCCCGTGATATCACCCAATTCAAACGGCAAAAAAACCTGCAGCAGCGTTTTGCTGACTCGCTCCTAAAACTATCTGTGGCAAGTAGTTTACAAGAACACACGTTCGAGGAGTTCATTGGGCTACTTACTAAAGAAGGAGCACATATTTTGGAAGTACATCGCCTGTCTTTTTGGCGTTTTCAGCACAATAAAGAAACGATTGATTGTATTCATCTGTACGACCTCGGCAAAGATCGAGTCTTTTCAGAAGGCTCGCTACCGGTGAAAGACTATCCGCTATACACCACAGCGCTTTTGAATAAACGTACCGTAGCTATTACCAACGTACACACCGACCCGATTACCTCTGAGTTTCCGTTAAGTTATTTTCGTGAAAATCAGATTTACTCGATGCTCGATGCGCAAGTTCAAAGCGATGATGTCCAATTAGGAATTATTTGTGCCGAACATTGCTTTGAGTACCGCGAATGGAAATACGAAGAGGAAAACTACCTCGCCTCTTTAACAGAACTAATCGCCAACGCCTATGCTATTTACCGCCGCAAACTAATGGCAGTTGCCCTTCGGCAAAGTGAACGCCGCTTCCGAAACTTGTTCATGAACCTGCAAATTGGGGTGCAACTTTTAAACAATCGAGGCGATGTAATGGAATGTAACGATAAAGCGTTTGATCTATTAGGGCTTTCAGAAGCGCAATTGGTGGGGCGCTCGGTATATTCTACCGAATGGCATATTCTCCAAGACGACGGCACATTTTTCCCCAACGAAGCCTACCCTGTCCCCCGCGCAATCCGCGAAAAAAAAATCATCTCTGAAATTGTAATGGGGGTATACCGCCCTAGTAAAAAAGATTACATCTGGCTATCGGTTGATGCTTTCCCACTTTTCAACGAAGAAGGCGAAGTACATCAAGTCATTTGTACGTTTTTCGATATCACCGCACGCCGTGCTGCAATTGCCTCGTTAAAAGAAAGTGAGAACCGATTTCGTACTATTTTCCAAAAGGGGCGGTTGGCGCAACTGCTCATCGACCCTTCAAATGGGCATATCATCGATGCGAACGAAGCTGCTGAAAAGTTCTATGGATATACACACGATGAACTTAAACAACGGACTATTTTTGATATCAACCAGCTTACCGAGCCTGAGATACGCAAAAAAATGCAACAAGCAATTGAAAACGGACAGGAGTTTTTTCATTTTCAGCACAAGCTGGCTTCGGGCGAAATTCGCGAAGTAGAGGTGTACAGCACCACACTGCCTTTCAAAGATAAAAGCTACATCTTCTCGATTATCATCGATGTTACCGAACGAGAAAACTACGAAAAGGAGCTGCGAGAAACCACCGAAATGTTGAGCAACATTGCCGATAATATCCCGGGGCTTATCTTACGATACATCGTGCGCCCCGACGGCACCGATTATGTAGAGTACATCAGCCGAGGTGTAGAAGAGGTATGGGAAGTTTCCCAAGAAACGGCACTAAAAGACATTAGTGCGGTTTGGAGTAAAGTACCCGAAAAAGATTTGGAAGCCTTAACGCTAAGTATTCACGAGTCGGCGAAAAACTTAACCCCATGGAACCATACGTTCAAAGGGGTTATGCCCGATGGCAGGGTGAAGTGGGTCAATGGCAGGGGGATTCCCAAGAAACTCCCCAACGGAAATGTTATGTGGGATACACTTACCCTGGACATCACGCGGCTCATCAACACCGAAACCGAAATGCAACGCCTAGCTCACGTAGCAGAGCGTACTTCCGATATTTTACTCACCTGCGATGCCGAAGGCAACATCACGTGGGTAAACAGTGCCAACTACAAAATATTGGGGGTAAATTCCCAAGAGGTCATCGGATTACAGCTAGCCGAAGGGCTTATCAGCGAACACACCGATATGGCTCAACTCGCTAAAATGCGCCTTTCGTTAAAAGAACATATACCCTATCAGGGGATTCTTTTCTTACAAAAGCGCGATCATACACCTTGTTGGATTCAGTACGAAACTACGCCTATCTATACTGAAGAAGGAGAATTTTTATACACGATTGTAGTTAAAAAAGATGTAACCGATTTGCTCGATAAACAAAAGGAATTAGAAGCATTGCTACATACTACGCTCGACCAAAACAACCGACTCAAAGAGTTCTCTTACATTACCTCGCACAATATTCGGTCATCGGTAGCCAACCTGCTGGGGCTTACCGAAATTCTAATTAACGACCCGGAGGAAATCGCTTACCTAGAACTACTCCGCACTACCACCGAAAAGCTAGATACTACCATCCGCAACTTGAGCGAACTGTTGTATTTCGAGAACCAATTTAACCCTGAAGATCGTACTTCGTGTTCGGTATACGAAGCGATACAGCGAGTGCTCGAACTGAACCGTCAGCTAATTGAAGAAAGGCAAGCCACCGTAAACCTCTCGGTTGAGGAACATCTCACGGTAAAGGCAATTCCTGCTTATTTAGATAGCATCTTTCACAATCTGATTACCAACGGGATTAAGTATGGGCTCACGCGGTTCTCCAAAGAAATCGATGTGAGTGCTTCGCAAGAAAGCGGCTTTGTGGTAATCAGTGTGCGCGATTATGGCACTGGTATCGATTTGGAATTGTACGGGCATAAGCTCTTTAAACTGGGTTCACGCTTGCACTCTACTGCCGACGGGCAAGGGCTTGGGCTTTACATGACCAAAAACCAGATCGAAGCCTTAGGCGGATCCATCGCTGTGGAAAGCAAACCTTCGGAAGGAACTACGTTTACGGTACACCTCCCTCGCTAATCGCTTTGCTATCCGCTTTTCTGCATATGCTCAAATTGGCTTGGTCGGCAATATGCTGTAAGCGCGTATTTACACAAACCCTTGTTGGTTGAATAGCTTCAGAGCAGCTTTTAAAATGGTCGCTTTCGTATTTTTCATTCAGTGCTATCAATCCCAAAAAAACAGGTTGCTTCAACCAGCATTCAAACCGATATGCTTACTGTTTCATGCGTTCTAAGCCAATCGTTACGGTCATTCACTACAAAAAACTCTGTAGAGCCATCGGTAAGGTGCAACTTGATGCCGTTATCCACAATACCCAACGTTTTTTCAGCGGTAATTTTTTCGATGGTAGGTAATTCGTACCGCACTGTATGGTTTTGGATATTCATTTTGTGCGATTTGAAAACAAATGCTTTATCGGTTAACACGAGTTTCCCTCCTACCGCTTCTTTGTTTACAAAATGATTCGCTCCACCCTCTTTTAGCAACTGCTCTCCTTCGTGGAGTTCTATCTTAAGGGTTTTCAGTGTAGAATTGACAAAGTATTTTGTAGCCATCGTAAAACTAAACGCAAAGATGATTGCCCCTACCACCAGGCCGGCAATACGCGATGCTTCAAACTCCCCATCGATAAACCCATAAAACAGTACCATTGGTACGAGCCAAGCTACTCCTATCCACAAAATTTGTTTCCACTCTCTTTTTGTTAATTTCATAATTAGTGTTTTTGGGGTTGATTATCGTGTAAAACATACAATTCAAGAAAACTTAAGGGAAGTAACCCTTTAGTTCATGAAGATAAAAATTTGAAGTAAACCGACAAATGAATCGCCTTTTAAGGTCCCCTCGCCCCGAAAATCCAATGAGCCGTACAGAAGCGCAATGCCCTTACGCTGCCTTTGCCTGAATGTTTATATTTGCACGTCCTTAACCCATCACAAAAAATAAGCATACATGGATTTAGAGTTTAACAAGAACGAAGATGCCCTCAAACAACTTTCCTTTAAGCTAAAGACGCGTTACGACAAAGTAAAGTTAGGAGGGGGCGAAAAAAAGATTGAGTCGCAACATAAGAAAGGAAAACTAACGGCTCGCGAACGCATTGCCTACTTACTCGACGATGCCAACGACTACCTCGAAGTAGGCGCTTTTGCAGGCGAAGAGATGTACCCCGAATATGGAGGTTGCCCTTCGGGAGGGGTAGTGGTAGTAGTGGGCAAAGTCAGCGGTAGGCTTTGTGTGATTGTTGCCAACGATGCCACCGTAAAGGCAGGAGCTTGGTTTCCTATCACCGGAAAGAAAAACCTACGAGCACAAGAAATTGCTATTGAAAACAACCTTCCGATTATTTATTTGGTAGATTCAGCAGGGGTATTCTTACCGATGCAAGACGAAATCTTTCCTGATAAAGAACATTTCGGGCGAATTTTCAGAAACAACGCGGTGATGTCGGCACAAGGAATTTTGCAAATTGCAGCCATCATGGGTAGTTGTGTAGCCGGAGGCGCTTATTTGCCGATTATGTCAGACGAAGCGCTGATTGTCGAAGGAACCGGCTCGGTATTTTTGGCGGGTTCATATTTGGTAAAATCGGCTATTGGAGAAGAAGTAGACAACGAAACCCTCGGCGGCGCTACCACACATTCGGAAATTTCGGGGGTTACCGACTACAAATGTCCCGATGACCAATCGTGCCTCGACCAAGTCCGTAGCCTAATCGATAATGCCGCTGAGCCTATATTCGCAGGTTATCGGCGGAAAGAACCACAACTCCCCGCCAAAACACAAGAAGAACTCTATGGGTTATTCCCTGCCGACCGCGTAAAGCCTTACGATATGCTCGATATTATTGAGCGATTGGTGGATAACTCTGAATTTGAACAATACAAAGAAGGATACGGACAAACGCTAATTTGTGGATATGCGCGTATCGATGGCTGGTCGGTAGGTATTGTAGCCAACCAACGCAAAGTGCTACGTACCAAAAAAGGGGAAATGCAAATGGGTGGGGTAATCTACTCCGACTCTGCCGATAAAGCGGCACGCTTTATCATGAACTGCAACCAGAAACGCATTCCGCTTGTGTTCTTGCAAGATGTATCCGGTTTTATGGTAGGCAGCCGGGCAGAGCACGGGGGTATCATTAAAGATGGCGCCAAAATGGTGAACGCTATGGCAAACTCCGTAGTACCGAAGTTCACTATCGTGGTGGGGAACTCCTACGGAGCTGGCAACTATGCCATGTGCGGAAAAGCATATGACCCTCGACTCATCTACGCATGGCCTACCGCACAAATGGCGGTAATGAGTGGTGCTTCGGCAGCCAAAACACTTCTCCAAATAAAAGTAAGCTCGTTAAAAGCAAAGGGAGAAGAACTTAGCAAAGAAGACGAACAAGCTATGCTTGCAGAAATTACCGATCGGTATAATTCGCAACTTTCTCCATATTATGCTGCTGCACGCCTTTGGGTCGATGGCGTCATCGATCCGCTGGAAACGCGCCACGTTATTTCAAAAGGTATTGAAGCGGCAAATCATAACCCCGAACGCAAACCCTACAAGTTGGGTGTTATCCAAACCTAAAAACAAAAAGAGGCTGCCTTTTCCAACAGACAGCCTCCTTTTCATTTTAGTTTTTGTTAAGTTTTGCTTCGATGCTGTGTTGCGTATGCGGCACAGCTTTTAAACGTTCTTTGGAAATAAGCTTTCCGGTATCAACACAATAACCATATGTATTGTTTTTAATGCGAATCAGTGCATTATCAAGCTGCTGAATGTACTTCATGGTTCGGGCAGCCAATTGGTTAAGTTGCTCCCTTTCCAAAGCATCGGCACCATCTTCAAGCGTTTTCAAACTACCGTGGTTGTTATCAGACCCGCTAGAGGTCTGCTTGATGGAGTCTTTCAAACTCTCGAGTTCTTTGTAAGCTTTGTTGCGCTTTTCAAGCAAAAGTTCTTCAAACTCTTTTAACTCTTCTTTGGAATAGCGCGGACGTTGATCAGTGTTCATTGAGTATGATGTTTAGTTAGGAGATATGGATAGAAAAGCAATTATTAACGTGTGCTTTTAGCTTTAGTAACGTACACCCGAATTTTTTAAGTCGCAATTTTACTAATTTTGATTGAAAATCATAAGATTAAATTCCATGAAATATTACAATTCTATTATTGAAACCATTGGCAACACGCCGCTTGTAAAGTTGAATAAAGTCGCTAACGATGTAAAAGGCACTGTGTTAGTGAAAGTAGAATATTTTAATCCAGGCAACTCCATGAAAGACCGGATGGCACTAAAAATGATTGAAGATGCCGAGAAAGAAGGGATTCTGAAACCCGGCGGTACTATCATTGAAGGTACTTCAGGAAATACCGGTATGGGGTTAGCACTCACGGCTATCTCGAAGGGATACCGCTGCATTTTTACCATGTCGGATAAACAATCGCAAGAGAAGATTGATATTTTACGAGCGGTAGGTGCCGAAGTAATCGTATGCCCTACCAATGTTGCCCCTGACGACCCTCGCTCCTATTATTCGGTGGCTCGCAAGCTAAATCAAGAAATTCCTAACTCGTTCTACCCCAACCAATACGATAACCTCTCAAACCGCCAGGCACACTACGAAACCACCGGGCCGGAAATTTGGGAACAAACC
>CAYMYI010000032.1:22783-36428 GCA_964394585.1 uncultured Roseobacteraceae bacterium | reverse complement strand
TCGCTTTGGCGAATTGGCAAAACAACAAAATAAAATTTCCCAACAGACTCTTAAAATATCAAATAAGTACTTTCTGCCCTTTTCCGTCATAAATTAGAATCTTTGTCCTGTCAATATTAGATTTTAGTATTGGGTTTTTAATGGATGATTCAGTCAATAAGTCTACTTTGCGGCTAAAAAACACCTCAAATTTATCCGACAAACCAATAAGAAATTCTCCATGCTCAATTGGGTCCATTGACTCTAATTCTACGACTAAATCAATATCACTTGAATCTGAATCAAAACTGTCAGTTGTCGATGACCCAAAAGCATATAAATACTTTACCTTATGACTCCTACATAGATTCACAAAGTCGTTTATTCTTGTTTTTATTTCATCTTTAATTCTCATGTTCACGAATTGCCTAAATCAAAAGGATTATTTATCAGATTAAAGTGTTTTTTGGCATATTATCAACATCTGTATAAACGTAATAGCGTTTATTTCGCTTATCTCGCGTGGCGTTTGTCCACCGTATTTGGGTGGATAACTACAACTACTTCAGTAAGTTACACAACAGGGTATATTCGGGCAATAGGCGGAAGTACAATTTCAAAAGTTGGAGGAGGGTAGCGCTACTCCATCGAATATTGATAAAAAAGCAAGTTCCACCAAGTTCCCACTGCCTTGCGTGATCAACTTTTGAAAATCGCCCTGCGAAAAACCAATTTAATCACAAAATTTATCAGAAATAATCAATCAACGCCTTTTACTCATCTTACTGTGCGTATTGAAAAAAACGATTGGTTGTACGCCCTATGAGAGTAATCCTTGTTCCAACAAGCAATCGTTTATTAGGCTATGGCATATCTTTTCAAAATACTTCTGGCAATCCTAGACTTATGGACTTCGTCGGGACCATCGTAAATGCGAGCGCCACGTTCGTGCCGGTACCAAGCTGCCAAGATGGTATCATCGGTGATACCCAATGCGCCATGGACCTGAATCGCCCGATCGAGCACTTGTTGCAAAACGTTCGCTACGTAGAATTTAATCCCAGAAATTTGCAATTTGGCAGCCTCTGCGCCTTCTTCATCAATTTTTCGTGCCGTATCGAGCACGAGTAAGCGCGCAGCATCAATTTCTACTCGGCTTTCTGCAATCCAATTTTGCACAGTTTGCTGCTTACCAAGAGGATGTCCTGGCTTCAGTTCCCTAGAAGCAGCTCGTTCGCACATCATGGTAAAGGCACGTTCGCAAATCCCCACCCAACGCATACAATGATGAATCCGCCCCGGACCGAGTCGGTTTTGGGCAATAGCAAACCCTGCGCCTTCTTCGCCTAGTAGGTTTTCTACCGGCACACGGCAATTCGTATATCGAATTTCGGCGTGGGTAGCATAGCCGCTGCCCACATCGCCCATGATGGGAATATTTCTTACCAACTCAAACCCTGGCGTATCGGTAGGAACTATAATTTGGCTAGCGCGTTGGTAGGGGTTTTCGGCTTCGGGATTTGTAATTGCCATCACTATAGCAAACGAAGAGCCATCGGCAGCGGTAGTAAACCACTTGTGCCCATTAATCACGTACTCATCGCCTTCGCGAACGGCAGTAGTTGCCATATTCAAAGGGTTTGAGCCGGCAAACTCAGGCTCCGTCATGGAAAAGCAACTGCGAATTTCTCCTGCTGCCAAAGGTTTTAAAAATTGTTCTTGCTGAGCTTTGGTACCAAACTCAATCAGAATCTCCATATTACCCACATCAGGCGCTTGGCAATTGAACAGATAATGCCCGAAAGGACTTGTCCCTAACAGCTCACTGATAATACCAAAGTCTTCTAGCGATAGCCCAAGCCCACCCCATGCTTTGGGCAAATGGGGAGCGAAGATACCTTTCTCTTTTACTTTTTGCCGAATGGCTTCGAGGGTGTTGTGCAGCTTTACAAAATCGTGCATTCCGCCTTTTTCTTCGAGCGGATAGATTTCGTCGCGCAGCATCTGCTCTACTTCGGCAATTAATTTTTTAAACTCCATAGTTGATTTTGATTCATCGTTTTGGATTAAACAATCATATGCCCCCCATCAGCCGTATATACCCCACCAGTACAATACGAAGCAGCATCTGATGCGAGCAACACGGCAAGCCCTGCCATTTCATCGGGTTGTGCCATTCGCCCTGCCGGCATGTGTTTTTCTACTTGCTTTAGCAACCCTTCGTTTTGCCATAGCGCTGCACTAAATTTAGTTTGTACTAGCCCAGGGCAAATCACATTTACACGAATCCCTGCTCTACCCCACTCTTTGGCTTGCGCTTGAGAAAGCATGGTTAATGCCGACTTACTTACACTGTAAAGCCCTAGCCCTTCGCTAGGCTTCATGCCTTCTACCGAGCTGATATGGATTACAGAGCCTCCTCCGTTTGCCGCCATGTGTGGGAATACCATGTTCGATAGCATAAAAGGAGCTTTTACGTTTACATGCATAATTTTATCAAATACGGCTTCTTCCGTTTCGTGTAGAGGGCCAAAGGTGGGGTTAATAGCCGCATTATTCACCAAAACATCGATTCTACCATACTTTTCAATGGTTTTTACCACTAAATTTTTGAGTTGTTCTACTTCGCCGACGTGGCAGGCTATCCCGGTTGCTTCGAGTCCATCTTTTTTAAACGATGCCGCCACCTGGTCGACGGCTTCTTGCTTTCGGCTGCTCACCACTACCTTTGCTCCAAACTCTGCTAGTCCGCGAGCGATTGCTTCGCCAATACCTTTGCTCGCCCCAGTTACAATTGCCACTTTTCCTTCTAATGAAAACTTTGGTTGAATACGCTGTGTGTTCTCTGTTGTTTTTTCCATTTTCATGTATTGCTTAATTCTGAATTTTAGGAAAGATACAAAACAAAAACGCCTTTCCGAGCGACGGGAAAGGCGTTTTTTTAGAAGTGTATTCAAAAAGTACTTCTACCGTAAGTCAACTACTTCTACCCCAGGATGCTTTTGAGGGTCAAACACAAAATATTGATCGCTCACTTCTACATTAGGCTTAAAATCGTCAATCTTGTATGTGTAGATGCGGCCATTCCGTTCAAATATTTTCCAGCTTTTGATGATGCTATCGTTTTTCCCAATGCGTAATTGGATGCGAAAGAAGCTCAAATCGCGGTTTTCAGGGGTGAGGTCGATAATGTGGTAAACCTCTCCATCAACGGTTTCTTCACCAAGATATAAGTACTTGTAGCCTTCTTCGTAAATAGTATACATCTGAGTGATGGTTACTTCAGAGGGATCAGGTTCGTACTCAGTGATGGTTACTTCTTTTTCTTCTTTTAGGTAAGTCCATACCGTTTGTTGGTTGTTGTAGATTTCCTGGTCGCCTAAATCGAGACGGTATTTATTTCCTTTTACTGTAACTTCTCCAGAAAAGCTTTCTTGCATATCTTCTACCTTACTTTCCATTTGCCAACTAAATGTGGCTCGAAAAGCCCCCATTGCTTTATACTTTTGACTCATTTTATCGAGAATAGCCTTTGCCTCTTCATTTTTTTGCCCGAAGGCATGCCCTGCAATAAGTGCAAATACTATCCAAAGAATTACTTGTTTTTTCATATCAACAGTTTGGTTTTTATAAATCTCTATCTATTTAGAAACGAATGCTTCCTCTCTTCGTGTTTAAGAGGGCATTTATTTCCGTAATAAAACCATGCAAGTTCGCTTTTATAGCATGCAATTAACGTACTTTAACGGAAGCTGCCACTTCGGTTAGGAGGCATTCCACTCAAGATTTGTTCGAGTGCCATTTCGTCGGACACGAGTACTTGGCGAGCTTTGCTTCCTTCAAAAGGCCCGACTATACCGGCTGCTTCGAGTTGGTCGATAATTCGCCCGGCACGGTTATATCCTAAGCTGAGTTTCCGCTGAATGAGGGAGGTACTTCCTTGTTGATGAACCACCAAGAGGCGCGCAGCAGCTTCGAACATTTCGTCGCGGTCTTGCAAATCGATTGCGCCTGGTGCACTGCTTTCTTCTTCGTATTCTGGTAATAAGTATGAAGTTTCGTACCCGCGCTGTGTGCCTATAAAATCGCACAGGCGCTCGAGTTCATCGGTATCTACATAGGCACATTGTAGTCGAATGATTTCTGACCCGTTGGAAAGGAGCATATCGCCCATGCCAATGAGCTGATCGGCCCCTCCGGTATCTAAAATAGTCCGCGAATCGATTTTGGAAGAAACCCGGAAGGATAATCGCGCAGGGAAATTCGCTTTGATAATGCCGGTAATTACATCGACCGAAGGGCGTTGCGTAGCAATTACAAGGTGAATGCCAATAGCACGCGCCAACTGTGCCAAACGGGCAATGGGCATTTCTACTTCTTTGCCGGCGGTCATCATCAAATCGGCGAGTTCATCAATTACTAATACGATGTAGGGTAAGAACCGGTGCCCTTTATCGGGGTTTAGCCTGCGTTTACGGAATTTCGCATTGTACTCTTTAATGTTGCGGCAGCCTGCGTCTTTCAACAAGTTGTAGCGGTTGTCCATTTCTATACACAAAGAGTTTAAGACATGTACCGCTTTGCTTGTATCGGTTACGATAGGTTCTTCAGCATCGGGTAGGGCGGCTAAAAAGTGTCGTTCAATTTTGTTAAATAAAGTAAGCTCTACTTTTTTAGGATCCACCAACACAAACTTAAGTTCTGCGGGGTGTTTTTTATAGATTAAAGAGGAAAGTATAACATTGAGTCCCACTGACTTGCCTTGCCCGGTTGCTCCTGCCATAAGCAAGTGTGGCATTTTGGCTAAGTCGGTTACAAATACTTCGTTAGAGATGGTTTTGCCTAAGGCTATCGGCAATGCTTTATCCGTATGGCGGAAACTTTCCGTTGCTAAAATGGAGCGAATCTCTACCATTTCGCGATTTTTATTAGGTACTTCGATGCCAATAGTTCCTTTACCGGGGATGGGGGCAATAATTCGAATACCTAAAGCGGCTAAACTCAGGGCGATGTCGTCTTCTAGGCTACGAATACGAGAAATTTTAATGCCCGCATCGGGTACTATTTCATAAAGGGTTACTGTAGGGCCAATCGTAGCTTTAATGGAGGATATCCCTATTTTAAAATCGTTGAGTGTTTTAACGATCCGATCTTTGTTTTCATTCAGCTCTTGCTGTGTTACTTTCACTTTGCCACTACTCGGTTCGTTCAGAAGCTCTAAGGTAGGGAACTGATAGCTCCCCAAATCGAGGCGCGGATCGTAAAAGTCGTTATCTTCTACTTGCACGGTTTCAATCGCTTCTGAAGCTTGCAGGTTTTCTTCTGTTGCACTCTCCTCAGAAGATTGCAGTACCAGTTGTGGCGTTTTCAGTTCTTCTACCTCCCCTTCTTCTTCATCAGTTACCTTTTCTTCATTTTCTATACTGAGTTCGGGATTTTCAGCAGGGGGAAGTGGTTTATTTTTCTTTCCAAAAATACTCCACGATTTTTTCAATTTCTCCCCCTTCGGCTGTTCTGAGGCAGTACCTGTATCGACATGACGTTTTGCAGCTTCTCCGTCGGTAGTGGAGGCATCATCATCGTCGTCTTGTAGCGGCTCTTGCTTTCTAAACGTTGGCACTTGAATGGTGAATGTAGGCGCAGGCTTCCCTTCTTCTACATCGTTGGGGGTTTCTTGTTCATCGGTATTGAGTTCCGCCTCGCTGTGGGGGCTACTTTCTGAGGTTTCTGCCGTAGGGATAGGGGTTGTGGTAATCAGCCATCCTTTTAAATCTTTAAAGGCTGTCTTGCGGAAGAAATACACAAAGAAAATAGACAGGGAAAGTACTAAGAAAAGTGGAGTACCCCAGCCTGCAAAGCTATTGAGTAAATACGCTAATTGATACCCTACACTCCCACACAAGAAACTAAGGGTACTGGTTTCAGGTGCTTCTGTTTTAATTTCAATATATCCTAATAGAACACCTAACCACAGCATCGAAAATAGCACAAACCCGAGCGTACGCTGCAATGGTAAAAGCCGAATGTTGAATACGATTTTATAACCTATAACAAACAAGTATAAACACAGGAGTAAAGAGGCAATCCCAAAAAGCCGATATACGAAGATATGTGCCAGCCCAGCGCCGATTAAACCTAGCCAGTTTTGCACTTCTAACCCTGAAACAACCAGCCTTCCAAAACTTAATGATTCCACCACACTTTGGTCTGCCTTGCCCGTAAATAAATACGATACGATGGAAAGACATAGGAATACGGAAAAAAACAACGATAATAGCCCAATGCTCATATGGAAGCGGCGATCATTCAAAAAAGAGAACCTCACTTGTACCGATTTGGTGGAGGTGATTGGTTTTCCCGACTTCTGTTTCTTTTTCTTACTACTGTTTTGCGATCTGTACGTATTCTTTTTAACTGCCATAATTTCTGTTGAACTCTCAAAAAAATAAGAGGAAGGATTATTTCGTAGCTTGGTAATGCAACGGTTTGATTTCCGTTTACCAAACTGAGTTGGTTACTACGAATACACTTTGGTATTTCTGAAAAGAATTTACAATAATAATATTTTGAAAGAAAATAAAATAGGTATGCTTGGTTAAAGTAGTAGTTGAAGTTAAACAAATATGCGCAGCAACTCAAACAAAAAATGGGAGTACAAATTTACAAGAACTTCCCACTATCTGCATGGGAGCTTGCTTTCCTCAGGCAAGATACATCTTGTTTTTGGCGCTTAATCATTGCCTACTTTTATTTCTAGCGTAGTGCATGCTTAACGTTGCTAAAATAATTCGTTTACCGGGTCGCACTCCCCTTTCGTTTTTGATACTTTGCCTCTGTTACGATAATTCCCATCTGAAAAGGTAATCGATACGGTTTAATCTGTTAATTTTGCAATGAAACAGATAAACAATCAAGCTTCCATTACGATTCTGCCTCAAAACTATGGCTCAAAAGGAAAGTCCCACCAATCGCAAATTATTTCTCTTCGTTATTGTCATTATCATTTTACTGATAATCAACGGTGTGCAATTCTATTTCACACAGGTAAATCAACAGCGCACCCAAGAACTGCTTGAAAACCGTGAAATGGAGTTAATATCCACCTTCGCGAAGTTAGACTCCATTTCCGACGAGCTTGAAGATAAGATTTTGGAGATTCAACGATTAGGAGGAAATGTTGACTCGCTCTTGGAGATTCAAGCAATGTTGCAGCAGGAAAAAATTGATTTGCAAAACTCTCAGCGCATTACCCAAGATCGCTACAACAAAATCAAAGCAAAAGTAGAAGGGTACGAAATCTTACTCAAAAAGAAAGACGAGGAAATCGTTCGGTTAAAAGAGGTAAATGAGGAATTGCTTAGTCAGACTCTTTCGTTAAAAGAAGAAAAACAACAACTCGCCAGCCAGATTAATGAGTTGCAAGTAACAACCAACCAATTAGAAGAAAAAGTAAATTCAGCCGCTACGTTGCGCGTATCTCGTATTGAATTGAGTAGCATTAACCGGCAAGGTAAAGAACAAGTAGATACAAGCTTTAAAGTACGCCAGCTCGCTAAACTTAAAGTAAAATTCCAAATTGAAAAGAATGATTTAGCCGAAATAGGCTCCAAGGAAATTTTATTGCGCATAGTAGAACCAGATGGGTCGGCATTGTACAACCTTACGGCTGGGTCTGGCTCGTTCGAATACCAAGGCGGAAAACTATTCTACACAAAAGCGCAGGATATATTGTTTGATAATACCGAGCAGGTATATCAGTTTGAGTTCGACAAAGGAACTGATTTCAAAAAAGGGCAATACACTGTTGAACTGTACTGCGAAGCCGCTCAAATTGGAAAAACTACATTTTTAGTGCGATAACTGCACTTCCACCTTCTAATTTTTTATTCCATCGAATCTTTTAATAGTTTGACCTTATGTACGCTATTCGCAAATTGTTAATCACACTCGATATGAGTGCTATGGACGACTCGCTGATACCTTATGGTTTCCGTGTAGCCTCCCTAATGGACTCTGAAGAGGTTATTCTAATGCATGTACTTACACCTAAATCGCTCAGTAAACATGGGGATGGAAAGGCTATCGAACAGATTATTCAAGAAAAAATAAATCCTCACAAAAGCATTTTATTATCTCACACAAAAGTGCAGATTGCCTTACCTAGCGGCGACCCCCTCACTGAAATGATGACGCTAAGCAAAAAGGAAAGTATCGATATGCTGGTAGTAGGCCGTAAAAATATTGTAGAAGGCACCGGCGAAACATCACGAAAATTAGCCCGCAGAGCCTTATGTTCTATTTTACGTGTCCCCGAAAATGCTTCTGCTGAGTTTAAGCGAATTCTAATCCCGATTGATTTCTCAGAGTATTCTGTCAATGCAATTGAACGTGCTATCGACTTCTCGAAACGCATGAAGGGCGTTGAAATTATTTGTCTCAACATCTTTGAATTACCGAAAGGATATCTTTCTTCAGGGAAATCGGTAGAAGAGTTTGCAGAAATTATGGAAACTAACGCACGCAAACGGTACAAGCATTTTATGAAGCAGTTCGACGCGCAAAACGTTAACATCCGTGCTAAGTTTCAACTCGATCGGCACGGTGCAAAAGCTAAAATCATTTCTAACATTGCTCTGGTAGAAAATGCCAATATTATTGTAATGGGCTCGCGAGGCAGAACCAGTATGGCGGCTGCACTACTTGGAAGTACTACCGAGAAATTACTTCTGCACAACCTTACCGTTCCGATGCTTATTTTGAAGAGAAAAGAACAAAATCTAGGTTTCTTTGAGGCGCTTCTTAACATTTAATATCCATGCATAGTACTAGCATCGCAGTTCGCACAGAAAAAAAACAGATTTTTTTTACTGAACCTTCCATATTCTCGTTATTAGTAGCGTAGTTTTTTTTGTATAAACTAAACATCTATTTCATGGAGGAATTATTCACCTCGGCAGGGATTATTAGTATTATCACGCTTTCGGTACTTGAAATCATTCTGGGTATCGATAATATCATTTTCATTTCCATAGTGAGTAGTAAGCTCCCAAAAGAGCAACAAGATAAAGCCAGAAATATAGGAATACTACTTGCCCTCTTAGTCCGTATTGGGTTACTATTTGGCATTACTTGGATTATCGGCTTGCAGGAACCCATTTTCACCCTCTCATTCTTAGAGGCTATTCATATAGACCCCGACTTCAGTGGGCGCGACTTAATACTGTTAGGTGGCGGACTGTTTCTGATGGGTAAAAGTACAGCAGAAATCCACGATAAGCTTGAAGGCTATGAAGAAGGGGCTCCCAAAAGCAAGAAGGTGAAGAAGCTATCAGGAGCTATTTTGCAAATTGTACTGATTGATATTGTGTTCTCGTTCGATTCAATTCTAACGGCCGTGGGGTTGGTGAAAAATGTACTCATCATGATTATCGCCGTTGTAATCGCCCTGTGTGTGATGCTTATTTTCGCTAAAAGGATTGCCACATTTGTAGATCAGCACCCTACCATCAAAATGTTAGCGTTGTCGTTCTTGGTTCTCATTGGCTTTTTATTAGTGGTAGAAAGTTTTGGGCAGCATGTACCAAAAGGGTATGTCTATTTTGCTATGGCGTTTTCGTTTACCGTAGAGTTGCTCAACATGCGATTACGGAAAAAAACTATCAAAGCCACCCTTCTTGAAGATTCCGACTAAGATACTAATCAAGCAAGATTAATTTGCGATAAAAGAGAAATCAATAGAGGTGTGAAAAAATGATATAAGAAGGAAGGAGTGAAATTACTCTTCTCCTTCTGTATTATTCGCCTTCCATTCTTTGAGGGCTTCCCGAATTACTGAGTATCCTTTTTCGTACAATTTGCAGGCTTTTAGGTAGTAAAATAGGATTTCATCTAACAGCAACTTATCAAATTGGCTGCGGTATTGCTCAGCTTCCTCTTCAAAGTAAATATCTTTTAAAGAGCTTCCTATCCACAAGATATTCGTAGTTTTTGCCTTTCGCGCTTCGGCGAGCTGATGTAAAATTCCCAAGGCTTGCTCGTAGCGGGCGGCAGTGATTAAATCGGTAACATACTGCCGTACGGAAAGAATAGTGGGGGTGGAGTGTTGCCCATCTACGATTTCGTTCACAGCTTCTGAGATAGTTTGTTGAATATCGGTGTGTTTTTCAGCCACAATAAATTTGAGTTAGAAGTTTCTTGAGTCCGTCTTGGTTTTCTTCAATATAATATATCTTTTTTAAAAGCGAAATTCAAATATTCAGAACAAGTATTACCTAAGTTACTGTTTTTCAGTATCGAACTGTACTATATAGCTCTCTAAAAGTGCCTTCTTCTAATTTAAACAGATCGGTTTGCCGTGCGGGCTCTTCATCTTGTTGGCACAGCGATTTGAGGAGTTGTGCGTCTGAATTCCACCCCATGCCATCAAAAAAAGCAATGCCTTTGTGGTCGCGTACTTTGTAGAGCGATTTAGTACGGTAACAAGTTCCGAGGTATACATGAGCAAGACCGTGTTCTTTTGCCCACCGGATGGTTTTCCACATCATCCATTTTCCCAAAGCATGCGATTTTAGGTAGGCAGTATTAAAAAATGAAAACCAGTAATGAAGCATTTTGCCATACTGGCATACTAAAACGTACCCATAAGTGTTGGCGGCTTCGTCTGTAAATGCGATTATATGTGTAATGAGTTGGCGTGAAAGGATATAAGCAAACCGGTGTGGATCCATTTCGCCTCCGGCAAATCGTTCGGCAGCATATTGGGTGCAAAAGGCAACAAAATTAGCATCGGTTACATCGAACTGCTCGATGGGAATTACCTCCATCGTAAGGTGTAATGCGGAGGCTTTTCGGTCTACTCTTCGGTTTTCAGAAGTATCTTCAAAGCGGTCAAGGTCAATACGCAAGCTACGAGCCATGTAAAATGTGCTTTTCTTTAGTGTTATGTCGCCCGTGTAGGGCAAAAAACCTTTCTGATACACTTCGGGAATTTCTTCGGTGTGTTCCGGTTGGCAGTATGCCGTATAGCCAAATGTGTAGGTATTGTAGTTGGTTTGGTATTCAGAAAAAAATATGTGCATAGCTCTCAACGGTTTGGGTAGGTTCAATAACCCAACAACATTACCAACATTTTGATAGGAATAAAAAGCAAAACCCCAAAAATAGTAGGCAAGGCATTATCCTGTAAGAATTACCACCCCTGAAGACGTTCCGATACGCTCGGCGCCCGCTGCTAAAAAGGCTTCGGCTTGTTCGCGCGTTTTAATTCCGCCTGAGGCTTTGATACCCACTGTTTGCGGAAGTAGGTTTCGCAAGCGTTTCACGTCGGCGAGTTGGGCTCCTTTCGGGGCAAATCCTGTTGAAGTTTTCACAAAATCGGCACCGGCATCAGCGCAAAGCAACGCCGCTTTTTCCATTTCTTCCGTAGTGAGGTAGGCAGTTTCAAGAATTACCTTAAGCATCGCCTCGGCTTCGTGTACAAGTTTTGCCATTTGTGCCACTTCGATTTTTGCCCAATGGTGGCTCCCCGATTTAAAGGCGGTTAGGTTAAATACCAAGTCGACTTCGTTTACGCCTTCTTCTAAGGCTTTTTCAATTTCGGTACGTTTGGTTTCTGAGCGGCTAAACCCCAAAGGAAACCCGGCTACGGTTACGAGCTGCACGGTACTGCTCCCCAAATCGCGGCGCACTTTCTTAACCCAATAAGGGGGTACACATACGCCAAAAAACTGATGGGTAATGGCTTCTTCTATCAGTTGTTCAATTGCCGTTTGTGTAACGGTAGGCGATAAATTTGTATGCTCGATGGCACTTGCTAAAGCCTCCATTTTTGTATAGTAATTATCCTTGTATAGTTGCTAAGTTGATTTCTCGAATATACTTACCTTTGAGCGACAAACGAACTGAAAACCTCCATTATGAAAACAAAAAAATATTTTATCATTGATTTCGATAGCACCTTTACCAAGGTGGAAGCCCTCGACGAGCTTTGCGACATCGCCAAAGCCAACCAACCCGACCAAGCATCTTCTATTCAACAAATTAAGGAAATTACCGATAGGGCAATGGAAGGCTCCCTTTCGTTTCGGCAAGCGTTAGAGCAACGCGTAGCGCTCTTAGGCGCTAATCGCTCGCACCTGGGTGCGTTGGTGAACCGGTTGAAAGAAAAAGTATCGGATTCTATACGTCGTAATAAAGTTTTTTTCCAGCAAAATGCCGATGATGTGCTCATCATTTCGAGTGGATTCAAAGAGTTCATCGTCCCGATTGTAACTGAATACGGGATTTATGAAAAGAATGTGTTTGCCAATACGTTTACTTTCGATGCCGACGATAACATTGTGGGTTTCGATGTCAATAATCCGCTTTCAGAAACCAACGGCAAAGTAAAACTGATGCGCTCGCTCAACTTAGAAGGCGATGTGTACGTTATTGGCGATGGCTATACCGATTACGAAATCCGAGAAGCCGGCTTTGCCCGAAAGTTCTATGCGTTCACTGAAAATGTAGAGCGCGAAAGTGTTACAGAAAAAGCCGATCATGTAGCCCCTAGCTTCGACGAGGTGCTGTATGTCAACAAGCTCCCTATGGCGATTTCGTACCCTAAAAATCGAATCAAAGTACTCTTACTGGAAAATATTCATCAGAATGCCATAGAAGAATTTGAACGTGAAGGCTACCAAGTAGAAACCCATGCAGGCGCAATGGACGAGGAGGAACTTGCCGAGCGTATCCGTGGGGTTTCTGTGCTTGGCATCCGATCTAAAACCAATATTACCCCAAAGGTGCTCGAAAATGCCAACCGCCTGCTCACCATTGGTGCATTTTGCATAGGTACTAATCAGATAGACCTAGAGAAATGTCTTGACCGTGGCGTTGCCGTTTTTAATGCGCCCTACAGCAATACAAGAAGTGTGGTTGAGCTTGCCATCGGCGAAATTGTAATGCTCTTGCGAAACCTCCCCGATAAAATAAGTGCCATGCACGAAGGCAAGTGGGATAAATCGGCGAAAGGTAGTTTTGAAATCCGAGGAAAAAAACTAGGCATTGTGGGTTATGGTAACATTGGTGCACAGCTATCGGTACTTGCCGAAGCCATGGGTATGGATGTTTACTATTACGATGTAGTGGAAAAACTAGCCCTAGGCAATGCTACCAAATGCACATCGTTAGAAGAACTGCTTGCCCTTGCCGATGTAGTTTCGCTGCATGTGGATGGGCGCGAAAGCAACTATCAGTTCTTTGGTGCTCAGCATTTTGCCCAAATGAAAGACGGCGCTATTTTCTTAAATCTTGCCCGAGGCTTCGTGATTGACGTACCCGCCCTAGCCGATGCACTTCGGAGTGGAAAGCTTGCCGGTGCCGGAGTCGATGTATTTCCGGAAGAACCTAAAAATAACCAAGAGGAATTTATGTCGGAATTGCGCAGACTCCCTAACCTGATTTTAACACCACATATTGGCGGAAGTACCCTAGAAGCGCAGCAAAATATAGCTTCGTTCGTACCCTCGCAAATTATTGAATATATCAACACTGGGAATACATACAACAGTGTCAATTTCCCAACGCTGCAACTACCTGTTCTCGAAAAAGCGCACCGTTTACTTCACATTCACCGCAACGTTTCAGGAATTTTGGCACGCATCAACAGCGTATTAGCTAAACATGA
>CAYMYI010000032.1:0-22773 GCA_964394585.1 uncultured Roseobacteraceae bacterium | reverse complement strand
AATTAATATTGTGGGGCAATACCTTAAAACAAACGAGCAAATTGGCTACGTGATTACCGACATCTATACGGAATACAACCCTAATGTAATTCGAGATTTAAAAGCCATTGAAGACACCATCAAATTCAGAATTTTGTACTAAGCAAGCTGTTCGTTTCTACAAAAATGGGGTTTTAAAACACTTTGTATTCCCTATGACTTGTATTCCTAAACCCAAATAAATAGGAATGCAAGAAGAAACATCGTACGATATTATAATTGGCGGGGCTGGGGGCGCAGGGCTTCTGTTGGCGTGGGAACTTGCCCAATCGCGAGAGTTACCACTATCGGTGCTTGTGCTCGATAAAGCCCCCAAGCAAGCGAACGATCGAACTTGGTCTTTTTGGACAAAAGATGTTGGTACTTTGCAACCTGTAATTTACCGCCAATGGGAGCAGTTGCGCTTTCAATCCAATACTTTTTCGGCAGTAATGCCTACCCATCCGCTTCGGTATTACACTGTTCGAGCAAGCGACTTTTATGCCCATGTATTCCGTTTATTACAGAATGACGCTCGCTTTTCTATTCAATACGAAGAAATATACACTGTAGAAGAACAGCACACACATGCAGTGGTACACACGGCAAAAGGGCACTACCGAGCAAAACATGTGTTTGATAGCCGTATTTCACCCACGGAGATTTCAAGTATTTCCAAAAACTACACATTGTTATGGCAGCATTTCAAAGGATGGGTCATACAAACGGAAACCCCGGCTTTCGACCCGGCAACCCCTACCCTTTTCGATTTTGACATTCCGCAGGAAGACAGCGTACAATTCGTGTATATTTTGCCCTTTAGTGCTACCGAGGCTCTGGTAGAATACACCCTTTTTTCAGAACAGATGCTACAACCGGATGCCTATGATGCGTTTTTAAAAACATACCTATCGGAGCATATCAACTCGCCCTACGTGATTCAAGAAAAAGAGTTTGGGGTAATCCCGATGACGGATGCCCCCTTCCCTACTTCTAAAAGCCCGCATATCCATTACATAGGCACAAAAGGAGGGCTTTGCAAAGCATCCAGCGGGTATGCCTTCTGGCGGATGCACCAAGATGCCCAAGCCATTGTGAAAGGGATGGCAAACAAAGGTATTCCTCGCCGAAGAAGGCAACCTTGGCGTTTTTGGTGGTACGATGCCATCATCTTGCACCAAATGAAGCACCACGGCGGAAAAATTGCCTACTATTTTTCGTTGTTGTTCCGCAAACATAAAATGACGGGAATGCTTGCCTTTCTCGATGAACAAACCAATCCATTTAAAGAGCTGCAAATTATGGCTACGGTTCCTCCACTTCCTTTTATCTCCTCGTTTCTAACAATTTTAAAACGCTTCCTTTTTAACAAGAAAGCCTTATAATATTTACTATCTTTAATCAGAACTGTAACTATCACAATTGTTGCCCCCCTTTTTTCGCTCTACCTGTTACTTTTTATGGAAACGATTACCTCCTTTTTCTCAAAATTACTTGAAACCGCTAACTTTCCGCCCAGATGGCATTGTGGCGAGTGGACCGAGTTTCACGGCTGGTTGTACATTGGCTCTAACCTGGCGGTCTGGAGTGCCTATTTTGCCATTCCACTGATTATGCTTTATTTCTTTGTTAGAAAAAGAAGCGACATTCCCTTTCCGCAAGTGGTTGTGTGGTTCGTTGCGTTCATTTTGTTTTGTGGGCTTACCCACTTAGTTGATGCAATCATTTTTTGGCAGCCGGTATATCGTTTAAATGCTTTGCTTCTCTTTGGTACCGGCGTGGTTTCTTGGAGTACAGCTTTTGGCTTAATTCGGGTACTACCGAAGGCTATGGAGTTTAAAAGCCCTGAAGCGCTACAACAAATTATCAATGAGCAAACGGCTGAGCTGCGCGAAATAAACCGCAAATTGGCAGAAAGCGAGGCTCGTTTTAAAGCGTTAGTGAACAACAACCCAGATATCATCGCTGAGTTCGACCTTGACTTAAAGCATATCTTTGTCAACCAGGCAGGTATAGAAGAAACCCAACTGCCACAGCAAGCTATTTTAGGAAAGCGCCCCGACGAGCTATACCCTAAAGAAATCGTAGATTTTTATCAGAAACAGCTCGAAGAGGTAAAACAAACAGAAAAAAGTGTTCACTATGAAGTAGATACAGAGCCTTTTTCACCTACTGTAAATCCTAAATATTTCTATTCTTCAGCGATTCCTATCAAAGATGGAAATCATGAAACTACCAGCATCCTCCACATTGCTCGTGATATTTCTAAACAGAAAGAAGCTGAAAAAGCCTTAAAAAAGAACTATGAAGAATTACAGAGCTTATCGGAAGGCTTATCGCAAAAAAACCATCAGCTCGAGAATTTTGCCTACATAGTTTCGCATAATTTACGCTCGCCAATGGGTAACTTAACCACGCTACTAGAGTTGTACAAAGTGGAAACTGCTCCCGACGAAAAAGTCTTTCTATTTGGGAAATTAGAGGAAGTTATCGAACATTTAAACCAAACGATCAACGATTTGACCGAAGTAGTGCAAATCCAGCAAAACACCTCGATTGAGCGCTCAACCCTTCAGTTTGAAGCCGTTTTGGAACAACTTATCAGCAGTTTGTACACGCAAATCGAAGATGCCGATATTCAAATAACACATGATTTCACGGCATGCTCCTCCATTTTGTATCCTAAAATTTACCTCGAAAGCATCTTACAGAATTTGCTTACGAATGGGATAAAATACCGTTCTGAAAAGAGAGCCTCTACCATCCACTTTGAAACCAAATGGAAAGAAGGCCGCATTTTGCTGCGCTATACTGATAACGGATTGGGGATTGATTTGGCTAAATACGGCAAAAAAATATTCGGATTAAACAAAACCTTTCATAAAAATACAGATGCACGAGGAGTTGGTTTGTTTATCACTAAGAATCAAATAGAAGCCTTAAGAGGCTCTATTACTGTACAAAGCGCAGTGGATGTAGGCACTACGTTTGAAGTCTGGTTCGATTCCGAAGCCTCACTCTTTAGTTTGTAATGTTATCATTTTTCTTTTTACCCAAATAATCCGCTACTATGATTTGTATGATTGATGACGATGAAATCTTCCACCTAACTACAGTCAAAAAGCTTCAGCATGCCGGTTTCGAAGAGCAGATTTTATCATTCAAGCGGGGGTACGCTGCCATTGAGTTTCTTAAAAAACAGAGTTCGCTTGAAGATGATCTGCCCAAATTTATTTTGCTCGATATCAACATGCCCGAAATAGATGGGTGGGAACTTTTAGAACAATTGCAAGCCATCCCATCGTTTCGAGTTCCGGTGTATATGGTCAGTTCTTCGGTAGATGAGCGCGATAAACGCAGAGCCGAGCTTACGCCCTTAGTCCGAGGTTTTTTCAGCAAACCGCTCGATGTACAAAAGGTGATGGCGTTGTTATAGTTTGTACCTTTGTGGCTTTGGCAACATATTTTATCATGCAGTTACCGACCATACACGTTTCGCTGTTTGCTTCTGGCTCTGGCTCTAACGCCCTTGCCATTATGCGTTACTTTCGGGAGAATCCCTTCCCGGTGCGAATTCGCTTCAGTGTATTTTGTAACAACCCAGAGGCGGGCATCGTGGAAAAGGCACGCCGAGGCGGCGCCGAAGAGGTCATCCTTTTTAACCGAAACGAATTTAAAGAGGGTGCTGTGTTGCAATGGCTTCAAGAACGCGACACACAACTTATTGTATTAGCGGGTTTTTTGTGGTTGGTTCCTGCCGAAATCGTGCGGGCTTTCCCTTATAAAATTCTCAATATCCACCCTGCCCTACTGCCTAAGTACGGAGGGAAAGGAATGTATGGAATGCACGTACATGAAGCTGTGCTCGCTGCCGGCGATTTACGCTCAGGCATTACCATCCACTATGTGAACGAGCAATACGACCAAGGAGCCATCGTATTACAGGCAGGCTGCGAAGTTCTCCCCTCCGACACTGCCGAAACACTCCAGAAACGCATACAATCGCTAGAGCACAAGTATTACCCAAGTATAGTAGCCGAAGTGCTTGCCTCACAATTTGCAGAGCCTATAGCGTTATAGTAGTAGCCTCTTATCGTCGCCTCTAGTTTTACAAAATTATGACCCAATCCTTTGAAAAAGCTGTTACCAAACAAGCCTGGAAAACCCGATTAGAAGAATCCTCCATCCGTTACCACGTAATTGGTGCGTGGGTGGCAATAATCTTCGATCCTATTTTTGGGATTACCGACTACTTCAACATAACCGATTGGCAGCAAGTTTTGATTATTCGCTTTGCTGTTTCCGTCATTACACTAGTCACCCTGTTACTTTGGCGTCGTTACCAATTTCCCTCATTCGTGCTGGTTTTTGTGCCGTTCAGCCTTATTTCGCTCCAAAATATTTATACCTATGTATTAATCGATTTATCAGGCTTTACCGGTCATACACTCAACTATATTGCGCTGTGGATAGGTGCGGGCATGTTCATTTTATGGCGAATTGAGTATTCCCTTATCATAGTAGCTATTTCGCTCACAGGCTATATTGTCGCCATTAGCCTACATGAGGAATTTACCTTTCAAGAAGCGATGGTGAATGGAGGTTTGCTGTTAATTGTAGTTACCATCTTCACGGTTGTGCTTATTCAGGCTCGCTACTCTCTTACCTTAAAAACGATTAAAGCTCGCTTAGCCCTCGAAGAGGCAAATAACGCCCTCGAAACACAAAAGCAGCTTGTTGAACAAAAAAATAAGGCAATTATGGATAGCATTCGGTATGCCGAGCGGATTCAGAATGCGACCCTTCCCCAAAGCGAGCTTATCCATCGGGCATTTCCGGAGGCTTTCGTATTTTTCAAGCCACGCGATGTAGTTTCGGGCGATTTCTACTGGTTGTGGCACGATGCACAATCGGGCAGAGCCTTAATTGCTGCTATGGACTGTACAGGGCATGGTGTACCTGGAGCTTTTATGTCGATGAAAGGAGATGCTCTGTTAAATCAGCTTGTAAATGCGGAACGGGTTGTATCCCCTGAGCAGATTTTAAAGGAAATGGATTACGAAATCCGAAAAGGGCTGAAACAAGATGCTACACATAATAAAGATGGGATGGATGGCACGATTTGCCTCGTTGATTTTCAGCAGCGAAAACTATACTTTGCCGGGGCGAAAAATCCGCTTATTTATTTTCAAGAAGGAGAAATGCATCGTATTAAAGGAGATTCCCACCCTATTGGAGGGGCTTCCTGGGGCGATGAAGAAGCACATTTCACCTTACATGAAATCGATATTTCTACTCCTACTACCTTTTATATTTTTTCGGATGGCTTTCAAGACCAATTTGGCGGAAAGAGAAACCGAAAGTTTCTTACCAAGAACTTTCGCCAACTATTGGCGAAGATTCACCAAAAACCCATGGCAGAGCAGCACGAAACGCTATCGCAAACCATCATTAATTATATGGAAGAGGGGAACGCCAAGCAAATTGACGATATTTTGGTAGTAGGTGTACGAGTATAAACTTGCACTAATGTAACAGTGCTTGCAAGTGCTCCACTAAGCGTTCTTTCTGTACAAGTTCTTGTTCCCCCGATTGCATATTTTTGAGCGTTACACAGTTTTGGTCAATCTCATTGCTCCCTACTAATACCACAAAAGGTATGTTTTTTTGGTTGGCGTAGTTCATCTGCTTTTTAAGTTTGGCAGTATCGGGGTATAATTCTGTTTTAATGTCGGCTTGCCTTAGTTGGTGTAACAAAGGCAAACAGTAATCTTTACCGGCTTCATCAAATTGCACAAACAGGACCTCGGTGCTGCCAGTAGCTGCCTGAGGAAACAACGAGAGTTCTTCCATCACATCGTAGATGCGGTCGACTCCAAAAGAAATCCCCACACCAGACATCCCCTCAAATCCAAATACTCCGGTGAGGTTGTCGTAACGTCCTCCACCACTAATACTTCCTATTTGTACTTCGGTGGCTTTCACTTCGAAGATTGCACCGGTATAGTAAGAAAGTCCTCTGGCCAAAGTTACATCAAACGCTACGTTTTCCGTTGAAACACCCATTTTCTGGCACATTTGCAGCACTTCTTCCACTTCTTCAACCCCTTTGATTCCTTGAGGAGAGCTTACCAAATTTGCTTTCATTTGGGCGAGCAATGTAGAAGTGTTGCCTTCATTTTGGAGTAATGGAGTTAGTTGTACTACCTGCTCGGCAGTAAAGCCTCTTTCCACTAGTTCTTCATTCACTTTTTCTTGCCCGATTTTATCGAGTTTATCAATTGCCACACAAAGTTCGCTTTGCTTATCGGCAGCACCGACCGCTTCGGCAATGCCTGCTAATACTTTTCGGTTATTGATTTTTATGGAATATCCTTCTATTCCTAAAGCTTGGAAAACCTCGTTGAGCATTCCAATAATTTCGGCTTCGCACAAAAGGGAATCGGTACCTACCACGTCGGCATCGCACTGATAGAACTCGCGATACCGTCCTTTCTGTGGCCGATCTGCACGCCATACCGGCTGAATTTGGTAGCGTTTAAAAGGGAATGTGAGAGTGCCTCGGTTCATAACTACGTAGCGGGCAAAGGGCACGGTGAGGTCGTAGCGAAGGCCTTTTTCGGCGATTATTGTAGTCAGTTGCTTGTATCCTTGGTTGTAGTCCTGTTCGGTGGTTTTTTTTAAGAAATCACCTGAATTGAGGATTCGAAAGAGCAACTGGTCGCCTTCATCGCCATATTTTCCGGTAAGCACCGAAAGGTTTTCCATCGTTGGTGTTTCCAACGGTTGGAAACCATATTTCTCAAATACTGCTCGAATATGCTGAAAAATATACTGTCGCTTTTGCATTTGCTCGGGGCCAAAATCGCGTGTCCCTTTTGGAATACTTGGTTTTTCCTTTGTCATGTTGTTGCGTATTTGAGTTTTTGATTATGATGAAAACGCAATGAAAAGGCAAAAGTAGAAAAGGCTCGGCAAACTGCATGGCGATGACTTCAATTTCCGAGTAATTCAACTATCGCGAGGCGCAAAAGAGGGGATTTGAATGGTAAATTTAGTTCCTTTTCCATAAACTGATTCAACGACAATGGTACCGTTCAGCTTTTCAAGCGTCTCTTTTACAATAAATAGCCCTAAGCCCGAACCAGATTTGTGCTGGTTAGCTCGGTAGAACATCTCGAAAATACGCTCCTTATGTACTTCTGCAATACCTTGCCCGTTATCTTTCACTTCAATGGTAGCTGTTTTACCGGCTAGTTTTGCACTAAGCTCTACCCAAGGTGCTTCCTGATAGGGTTTTTTGTAGCGCAAGGCATTGGAAAATAAATTGCTTATTACTACCGAAAGACGTTTTCTATCAGAAAAAAAAGTAGTGTTTTGTTCTACGTTTGTAGCAATGTGTACATCTTCGGCTTCTTCGCTAAACCGGTGGCTTTCGATAATATCCTGGAAAAGTACTAAGAAATCGATAGGCTCGATGGCTACCTCCAACCTACTATTTCGCGAAAGTTGTACAATATCTTGAATAAAATTATCTAACCGGTCTAGGCTTTTATGCATCAGCTCGTAGTACTCGATCCTTTGCTGCTCTTCGGTTTCGGATTGTAAAATTTCAAGCAGCCCTTTTGCTGAAGTTAAAGGAGCCCGTAAATCGTGTGATACACTGTAAACGAACTGATCGAGCTGGCGATTTAATACTTTAAGCTGCTCGTTTTGTTCTTGTACTTTTTGTTCTGCTTTCTTCCGCTCGGTGATATCCTGAATTACGCCTATGGATTTCAGGGGTTTCCCATACGTATCGAACTGGGTATGGATGGTCGCTGTTACATCAATCGTATTTCCATCTTTGCGTAGCATTCGGAAATCTTCATGATATGCTTTTCTTTCTTGCGATTTTTTGTTGAGATTTCGGATTACACGCTCTTGATCTTCAGGGTGTACTAAGCTCATTAAACTCGATTCGTATAGTTGTGTGGTGGGCTCAACTCCAAGCAATTCGTACATATAGTCAGACCATAGCACGCGTTTATCTCTAAAATAGTATTCAAAGCTTCCGATGTGGGCAATTCGTTGTAAAGTTTTCAGGCGTGTTTGCGTATGATGAATTTTTCGTTCCCAACTTCGCTTCAGGCTAATATCTTGCACAAAACCTACAATTACCTGCGACTCCGCCGCTACAAAATTACCGATGCATAGCACATTCTTAATATTATCTTTAAACGTATGCATGATAAGCTCGACTGGAGCATGCTTTTCGTGCGAGAACAAATCGATATCTTGTTTTACAAGGTTTTTCTGACTTTCCACATCAATTTGATGGAATAGGGCATCCGCATTAGGAAGTTGCTTGGGGTATGCTTCAAGAATATGATAGAGTTCTTCCGATGCAAAAAACGAGTTATCAACTAAGTTTAACTCCCAAGACCCTACCTTTCCGATACGTTGCGAGTACTGCAGTTGCCTATGTTGGGCATAGTGCTCTCTTTCATAACCCTCTTTTACTAGGGCAATGAGTTCTTCTTTACTAAGTTGCTCAAAATCAGTATGCCGAGAATACGTCATAGCGGATGTGCTGTTGTTTTAAAAATGCCTAAGCAAACTTTTATTTATAGAAGTTACTTAAAATATTGAAAAAAGCATGGGTATTGTGCTAATTTCTAAGATTTGTGCTAAAGAGCATATGCAAGTGCAAATGCTAAAGCACGCTGTTCAGCATAGGTAAATTCCTGATTTCTAATTTGAAAGCCAGTATGACCGCCCTTCTCAGGCATTTCGAGGTAGAGGTTACTGCTTGCTTGGGCAATTTCTTTCGGATAGCACAACCCTGCTAAAAATGGGTCATTTTTAGCGTTTAGCAGCAATGCAGGTGTCTGGATATTCCGTAAAACAGTTTTACAGCTCGCTTTTTGGTAAAAGTCATCTGCACTAGCAAAACCATGTAGTGGTGCTGTATAGTGTTCATCAAGTAAACGGCACGATTTGATATTATACTTCACCAGTGCTTCTATTGAAATTTCATTAGGAATTTGCTGAGCTTTAAGCTCTATCTTTTCTTTCAGTTTGCGATAAAAACGTTTGTTATAAAACAGCTTCGTAGGCTTCTCCAACTCGTAAGCGCACGCTTGCAAATCGCAGGGTACAGACACACCAACCCCGCCTTTCACTCTACCGGTATTTTTTTCTTTTTCACCAAGATACCGTAAGGTAAGGCTTCCTCCCAAACTGAAGCCTACTAAAAAGATTGTTTCACATTGAGGATACCGATTCTCAATGTGTTGTATTACCAAAGAAAGGTCAGGGGTATCTGCATGATGGTAAAAGCGTGCCTTTCGGTTCATTTCCCCACTACAGCTCCGGTAGTTCCAAGCGCAAGCGTTCCATCCAGCTTGATTGAACAGCTTTACAGTTCCTGCCACATAATGCCTACTGGTATTGCCTTCTAAACCATGCGAAACGAGCACCATTGGGTTTTCAGGGGCGTGGGGAGATGCCCAATCGATATCTAAAAAATCATCGTCGGGGGTTGCAATGCGCTCTCGCTGATAGGTTACCCCTGTAACCTGACGAAAAAAACTAGGGATAATGGTTTGTAAATGACCGTTGACTTGCCTTAAAGGTGGCTGAAAAAATTGGCTTTCAATAATAGGCATATTGCATTCAAAGAAGGTTACTTGGCACCCAAAAAAATGGAGTCCGATTGTTTTAAAAAACTCTTAACAAACATAACGGAAAAGTAAGCTTTCGAAAACTCGGAGCAGAGGAAAAAAAGAGGCTGCTCGAAGAACAAGCAACCTCTTTGTATCATGGGAGCATTAAAAACTCTGTTTATTTCACCGTGAATTTCTCTTTCATAACCGTACCATCTTTACCAAGCATTACGGCAACGTAGATACCAGTTGGCAGCTTTTGAGTAAACTGAATTTTTACAGAACGATCATTTTCTACGATGGTTCTGAATGGAATTGGTTTACCGGTAAGGTCGTAAATACCTAGCTGCTCCATTTCCGTGTCAGGTAGTACAAAGTCGAAGTTTAAGTCGATACCTGCCGATGGATTAGGATATACAAGCAACATGGCTTCTTGAGATGCTACAAATTGCACCGCACGTATTTTCGAGTACTCAAACGAACCATCTGCATCGTTGATTTTCAGGCGATAGTACACCGTACCATTCGGAGGGTTTTGATCCCAGTTGGCGTAATCGAGCAAGGTAGATGAATTACCGGCTGCTGCTACCACTCCTATAGTCTCGAAGTTAATACCATCAGTACTGCGCTGAATTTCAAAGTTTAACGTACCATACTCTGCTGCCGTTTGCCATACAAGTCTAACAGCCTCACCGATAGCCTCTGCCGTAAAGTCGATTAGTGTTACCGGCAATGGATTGTTTGAAATGAGTGGCCCTGTATTCGCTAAGGTAAACGGACTAAAGCCTGAAGGTATGTTATTATCCGAAATAACGCGACCGTAATCGTTGCTTACAGGTCCAACGCCCGTTACAGGGTGGTCAAAATGAACACCAGTTGGTGGGGAAGCCGTATGTTGAAGTTCCCATAAGTCGTTTGCATTTTCGAAGCGAGCTACACCTAAAGTAGGATAGTCTTTCACTAGTCCACTGTAATCACCGGTAGCTGCTGCATCGTCCCACGTTAGCCACACATTTGTATTACCACTTAGATTTGGTCCGTCGTTATCAATCATCCAGAACTCAACTTCGCTTACGTTGGTGATGCGTGGCTCAAGATAATCGAAACCTGTCCAGAAGCCCCACTTACCTGGGTCTTGGTGGAAGTATTGGGTAATCAACGAAGTTGCTGCCCCTCCACCTGCATACTCAATTCCTGCAGGGCGGAATCTATCACCGGTACCGGTAGCAAATGTAAAGTTTTCAGCCGCGCCTGTAAGTTCTTTGCGAATAGGAGCTACCGAGTGAGCTGCATCTGCTGCCGCTATAGAACCAAGCGGGAAGGTTACATTGGCACTAGGGGCGAATACTAGTTCTTTCTCAATATAGCCTTGTACATAGCCTGGTGCCGGCCATAAGTTCGTATTGATTGGATGATACGAGAATGGGTCAAGGTAAAGTCTGTAATCGGTTACAGCTACTTCTACCCCTGCTTGGTCCATAAACGCCGGGAAGATATGCCCTTCGATAAACTCAACACCTGCTTGAGGAGACCCTTCCGCTGCCGGTGAAACTACACGCACATCATCCAAAATATTTACTGCGAAATTATAATTAGGGAAGCCATAGGTCGCCGGTGTGTTATTATTCACCGTGATGCTATAGAAGGTCTCATTATCGTTAACAGTTGGTGCTGCAGGAGTATCCTCTATGTTTTGCATATGGTATCCTTCGAAGTGCACATCACTAGCAGTGGCTACATCAAATGCTCCATCGCCTTGACTTGTCCAGTTATCATCTACGTACACATTGGTATTAGCTGCGCCAATGGCAAAGGTTACCGGATTGGCAGTTCCATCGATGGTGAAATCACCACGAATACGCAAATTGGTAGTGGCTGCTTCCGTTGTTTTTGTCCCTGAACCTGTAAGCGTTAAGCGAGGATAGCTTTGCTGATAAGACCCCGGCCCTGGATTCGGCGCTGCAAGCGTTCCATCTGGTAACACTCCGCCTGCATTGATTTCTATATCCGTGTTAGGACCGGCTACATTTCCATCAAACAGATTGCGGACGGTTTGATTAGCATTCGCTTGGTAGATAATTTCAGTCTGCACTATAGCTGCTCCCGCTCCACCTAATACTGTTGGCGGTACTGTTGCCACGTCTACTGCAGGAATTGTTGCAGGCACAGTGGAGTTATCAATCGGCATTTCGATAAATACTTCGTCATAATCGAAATCGGGGAAGGTCGTTCCTTCTGCACCTTGACCAATGAAGAAACGAGTGCTTTGGCGTTGAATGTACCTAGAGTCAGGGTCGAATGCATTGATTTGGTAGCCTGCATCGCGAAGGTCAATATTGCCTTGTACTTCTAAGATACCACGCACGGTCAAATCAGGATCTGTTGAAGTACCTGCCGCTGCAAAATCATCACTTGCCGGATTAGCAGAACCTCCTGTATTTGCTCCATCTTGGAACAACACTTTTTCGCTGCGTACTGCTGCTATTGTGAAGTCAGGACCAAGATTATTGTTTCCAAATGACCTCAACACTAAGTTGCCATAATTTCCATTCGGACGAGCAACATCTGACAATAAACGAATATTTTGTGTGCTTGCATTTACTCCGTCGCCTGCATTGTATACTACTGTTGAAAGGTCTTCAAAGTCAATATTACTATTAATGAAATTGTGGGGGAACTCCGTTGCAAACTCATCTCTACCGATGATAAGAGAAGTAGAGTCGCCCATAAAGAAGTTACGGGTATCGTTACCTACAATTTGGTTTCCGTCGTCAATGAATTTTACTTGAAACTCGTTAGCCAATCCTGCAGGGTTAGAGTCTAAGTTTGTTTCATCAATAGCTATCACTAATTCACCTGTAATGTTTAGGTCGTCCTTCACGATACCTATCGGCGGAGTGAACGTGTAGGCAGCAGCAGCACCTGTAGTAAGAGGCAATGCAGGACTAGCCGCGCCCAAAAACCCTGTACCAACTTCAATGATATCACCATCTTGCAAATACAGTGTTCCTGAATTATTACCATTATCCCCAACGGAGGCAGAGGTTGGTAAAGAGCCAATGAATATTCCTGTCCCTGGGCCTGTTTCAGCAAGGGTAACAGCATTTTCTGTTTCTCCGGTCGTTTGATTTTGCACTTCTATTACTAATGGTCCGGTACCTGTTAAATCGATATCGCGCAGTGTGATGGTAATAGGAGTTCCTGCTGAAACATTCTGCGAAATACTCGCTGTTGGGTTTGAGGTTACATTAGTTACTACTGTATTCGCTGAGGCAACTAAGTTCAAACTATTTACAACTGTTGTATAGCTAAAGTTTACTTGAATTGCATGCCCAACTGCTACCTCAAGATTACCATTTCCGGGATTTGCAGCCCCTGCTGACGTAGTAATTGTATTTACCAAGTACCCGGTTGTCCCTATCTCATTCAATACTAGGGTTTCAGTATCACCATTTGTTTGGTTGGTAATAGTAACTGTTGCTGTACCTGTACCTGGAGGTGTAGCCGTCGTACTTGCCGAAGCATAAACTAGACCCACTTCCAATGGTTCTGATATTGCTATGCTATTAGTAATAGATATGCGCGCAAAGTCGTCTTCATAGTAAGCCACCACTTTTTCTGTACGTCGTGCATCAGTCCACTGCGTAATAGTAAGGTTCGGATAATCTAAATCGGCAAATACCATTTGGGTTTGGTCTAAACTTACCAATGGCCAAGCTGTTCCGATAAAATCAGAGGTAAATACTACTTTTGAAGAAGCAGGAACCGTCGTTTCATTAAGTACAATATTCGGGAAGCCTCCTGGTATATAAGGGCTATACGGCAACTGCGTGGGTTGTGTCATGGCAAACCCGGTAAGGGTCGGGTCAGAAACTGAGCCGCCAAAACGTACAACCGCATCGTTATCTAAGGTAAATGTACCTTGGTCGTTTCCTAAAATTTGATAGCCTGCATCTCGCAATTCAGCCCATTCTTCAATAATCAAATCTCCTCTAATAACAGTATTCTTATTGGTAGATGCAGGGTCTACAATATCCAAATCTTTGTACGCTAATGCTGCTCTTACATCATTACCATTTCTAATGATGAGGTTGCCGTAATTTTGGTTAGCTGAAGCAGACGATAATCGTCTAACTTTTTGCGTAGCACCAATAGGAGCCGCTACATCAGTAGAATTATAAATTACTGTTGAGTTTCTATCCAAGTTGAGTTCAACATCGGCATATTGCGTTGGGAATACAGAGTTGTTATCGTTGCCAATCGATAAGAATGTATTGTTATCCATAGTGAACGATTGCGTTCCCGCAGCTCCTTGAATTTGATTGCCGTTATCAAACACATGGTTGCCCTCGTTAATGGTAAAATTACCTAAAACAATGGTTGGGTTGGCTAGACCGCCTGTTGCCGCTGTAGGGTCTCCATTATTGATTACTTTCAGCGGAATACCTGTTATGTTGCCCGCAACAATATGCGGATTTGTGAACGTAATATTAGCATACGTGATTTCACCTGCCACGAACTGAGCTTCCAATAAGTCTGCATCGGTTGCACGCTGTGGAGCTGCTGTAGCTCCTGAAGTTTCTACATCGTTAGCTGCTGTCGTCTGATTATTACCCCCAGCATTGTATATAACTTCGCTTTCTACATGACCTGCACCTACCGCTGTCGTAACATTGCCAATGTTAAATACTACACTATTAGTAAGGAACACGTTTGTTCTATCATACAACGTAGGGAAATGCGTTGGAGGAATTGGGCCAAATGTTCCTATTGTGAAGCGGGTGAACTCTCCCATGCGAATTTGACTAGCAGGGTTAGATACAAACTGGAAGCCGTTATCGCTTAGCTGGGTTATATCTGTTACACTCGCCCCATCTTGAATGATAAGATTGCCTCGTACACGGCTATTCCTATCGGTAGGTGCACCGCCTGCTGTAGGAGCTGCATCTGCAGCCGTACCGGGACGCAATACTGACATTCCTTCGTCTAAACGCTTATTACCTACATTTCGAATGATTAGGTTGCCGTAGTTCTGGTCTGATGCACTATAGACCGAAAAATCATCATTGTCGGAAAGACGACGAATTCGTTGTACCTGCCCAGAGTTGTACACTACATTAGAGTTGATATCCAATCCAATGTTCGCATTCTCATAATAGGTTGGGAATTCGGTTGCTTGGCCATCATCGTTATTGTAACGAGTAAGCGTATAAATACTTAAATCAGGAATGATAGCACCTGTATTGTTGTACAATACAATCACATCGTTATTTCCAGCAGGGTCATGAATGTACTCTGAAATGATTAAGTCAGGTGAACCACCCACAGGAGCAATAGCATTCGTACCTACATCCCCATACACCGCTGCTGACGTTGATGCTGATACGGCAGCTCCCCCTAGTTGATCAACCCATCCAATCCCCGGATCATCAAGTACGTAGGTTGGTGGGAAAATATTGGCAGTGCCATTTGGTACGGTTCTCCAAATTTTGCTGTCTTGAGTTGAAAGGGTTGCTGCCCCGTTAAACCAAGCTACATCCGTAGTTAAGCCAACTTGACCAATAATATCAATTACATTACCACTATTTTCAAGCACAATTGCATCGGTACCATCGTTCAAGTTAGCTACTAAGCTGTTTACATCTAGTGCTGATACTAGATTCGGATCGGTAGCACCATTTGCGGCAATGATAAACGCTTCTCCTTGTAATAAAGGCACATTAGGCAATTGGTATGTAGCTGATGGGTCAGACTGACCAATATCAACCACAAGGGTTGCCGTACCACTCATCGTAAGTGTTCCTCCTGTATTGTTTCCACGGATTTGGTAGCTGTTATCACGGAGCACACCATTTTGAATATCGAGATTATTCAGTACAGTAATTCCGTGGTTATCAAGCCCATCATTAGGGTCATTTTGAAGGAACACATCCAAATCTGGTGCATTCTTATTGATGATTAGATTATAGAAAGGATTTCGATTAACCGTAAAGTCATCGCCCCCGGCTTGGTCGAAGTCTGCAGTTGCTACAGCGCCATCATCTTCATCTGTTTGGACATTAGAGTTTAATGCTCCGGTAACAGTTACGGTACTTTGCCCTTCAAAGAACTCTCCGCGCTGCCTCATGAGCCAGTTACCCTCAATGCTGATGTCAGAAGATGTAGCGGTAGTGAAACGCTCTGCATACAGTCTACCGGAAAGCATTTCTAATGTACCACGTGTGGCAGCATCTCCCCCGTCTTTTATGTATAAGTCGCTTCTTAAATACCATGCTCTGTCGGTATCCACTCCTAAGTTCGGCACAGCGCCAGTAGTAGCCCCCACAGTACTGTTCGATGCAAATTGAACAGGCCCTTTGAAAGAATTATCAATTCCTAATGGATTGGGTATATTATACTTATTATGAACGAAATGCGCATCTGCTTCTTGGTCTGCCAACGGCTCGGTATCATCAAACGGGTCGGTGTTGTAAAACTCTACAATGCCTTCGTATTGGTTATTCATCAACTCACCACCAATAAAATGTCTGCGCATTTGGAACACAAAATCATTAGGAACACCCGTAGCAGCCAGTAAGATAGTCCCTTGAACATCCATAGCTCCACCTGTGGTATAATCTACACCATCTGCCACGAGTAATTGCTCACCTGTACCAACTCCATCGATCCACTCCATATCTTGAATGCGGATGCGGTCATCATCTACTAGTACAATCTGCCCTGTAGCTGTACCCGGTCCTTGTGGGTCATAAAATGTGTTCGCCGGCATTGCAGGCGTTGCTGTAGGAAAGTCAGGGTTTGACGCAGTTAAATCCACTAAAATGAACGATGTAGAACCAAATGAATGGCGATCAAAAATCACAATATCTCTACCGTTTGGCACACATGGCTGCGAACCGGGTTGGCCACCTGGTACATTTGCCCAGTTCCAAGGATTTGTCCAGTTAGAGTTACGTACAATATTCTGAGGTGCTGTAAAGGTAGATAGGTTAGGGTCGGGCTGGCCTGCATTGCCAATCCAATATAATACTTGAGGTATAACAGGCTCAGGTTTCCAAATTGTTACTGTTGGAGAAGGGGGGCCTGGTGCCGGTGTAGCACTATCATCTTCGATTACATCGTCCAATTCAATATCTCCATCGATGCGTAACAATGCGCCTGCTGCCGCACTCCAACCAGGCACAGCACCTGTTGGTGAACCATTACTAGTTACGCGAAGCCTTGCAATTTCCACATTTTGCCAACGATGAAAATGTGGCGTTGGGAAATTAATAGTTGCGTACTCGTTAGCTAGAGGGTTCGCAGGGTCTTCGTTGTTTGTGATGGTCAGCCACGAATCACAACGTACACGAGCGGTGAAGCCCCCGGCATTGGGAGGCTCATTACCTCCATTGCTTACTCCATCATACGTATCAGTAGTTAATACTGCGATATTGTTGGAAGGATTTGGATCTCCGTCGAACGGATTTCCTGTAATCGTAATTACTCCATTTCTGGACAATAACACTTCATTTCTTCTCGAAAGTCTAAAATGGTCAAATGTTGTATACAATTCGTCATTGAAGTATACGTCAGTACCAATATTTATAAATACCTGATTAAACACACTTTGCGTTGCTGCTCCTGCAGAAGCATTATCCAAGAAATTAACTAAGGCATCGTTACCAAACGTGATTTTTTGACCTACCGTGTTTGCAGGGCGCTTTGCTCCTGAAAGATTTTCAGTAGCTGTAACTATACCATCAAAGTTGATGGTGGTTGCTACGGCAATCGGAAGCGCGATCGCGGGCAGTACTTCCGACCCTATGAAGTACACGTCGCCTTCGTTGAAAGCAATGTTACCATTAAAGGTAATATTCGAAAGAAGCCCAAATTGTAAGAATACTTCATCTTGGCCATTTACTCCATTAGCATGTGGATAATATTCACTGTTTACCAAATCGGGTTCATCAGTATATGCTGGCATTGCAGGCCAATCAGGGTTAGTAGCTGTATAATACTCATCGGCATCTGTTCCATTAAAGTTAGTATTACCATTGAATACCACTTCTGTTTGTTCGCCAAAACGTACATGGTCGTTGAAATTGGTAGCTGCATTACCCCAGAAACTGATAAACCCTGCAGGAGGTACGGTAGCAGTAACGGCTCTTGTGGCATCGTACCCAAATTCAAAACGACCGTTGAAGGTACTGTTATAGAATTGCAAATCGTTTATGTTTGCCCCACCTGATGACTGCACATTCACATGAGAGTCAAACGTATTGATTCCCCCTAGTAGCGTCCCGGTTAACCCGATTCCAAAATCCACAATATCAGTAGCTACATCATCTCCAAAGTTATTGTTGGAAACTCCATTTGTAACATTGAAAATGTTATTTGTACCTGTTACTAAATTTTCTAAGTACTGAACAGAAGCGCTATTATGGTTAGTTACATTGGCATTACCCAATGTTGCGTCTTCTACAAATTGGGTAAGTGTTCCTGCCTGATTTAGATTGACATTCATTACGTTGTTATCTCCTGTAGTGAATGTGCCATTGAAAATTTGGCGGTCGCCGTCTAGGGTATACACTACGTTATTACCTGAGGTTGCATTGCCAATAAAATATATTTCCGTTCCTAACCTATCTACGTTGACTGTTGACCCATCTCCTATGGTAGTGATACCATTAATTACATAAAATCCATCATCTCCGGCAACATTAGAGCCGTCGCTATCAAAAATTAAAGTAGTATTTGGCGCTAAGGTTAAATTTCCACTGTAAGGTGTGCCTCCCGGGTCTGCGTGGGAGCCAATACCCAAACTATAAGGAGCTGCATTGGCAGTTGTAGCATCTCCGCCAATAACAACATTACCATCAAAGTTTACTGTAGTATTGTTTCCTATAGTGGTTACAGAGCCGATGGTTAGAATGGGGTCAATAGATGGGTCAATATCTCTTACAATCAAATCGCCGTCATCTCCATTGATGGTAATATTGCCTACTGCATGGTTGGCATCTGCATCAGTAACTACTAACACAAGGTCAACATTGTTACCAAATACATTCATGTCGCCAAACGTCTGTTCATAAGCCGTTGGGTAAGCCACTAAGTCTTGGTCGCCAAGCACAACAGTATGTGCATTCGCTACATAGAAATTAAATGTTGCCTCATCTGCATCTAAATTTAAACCACTGCCTCGTAAATCAACATTGATAGTACCATCATTATCCGCTGCATTACCAAAAGCAGTAGGAGAATTAAGTGTATGCAGTTTAGGCCCAACCGTTTCGGTAGTAATTATCCCATCTCTACCACTTAAGTTGATGTCGCCTGTAGATAAATCAACGTTTCTAGGCTGTCCAGCGGTAGCTGTTTCAAAGGCATCTAAGTTTCCGGTACTAATATCGAAGCCCGCTGCATCAAAATCTCCGTTCACAAAGAACAGAATACCTGCATTGTCATTGGTAAGCCCAGGATTACTATCAACCGTTAGATTGCCGGCTAATGTGAAAGAATAAGGTGCAGTTGGATCTGGATTTCTCCCCGGTACGGTCAGGGCTTCATATTTCCCTGTTCCTGCTACTCCAATATCTAATACGTCTACAGCGGCATGTCCATCAAAACTTACATGAGGGAACTCAATGTTTCCGGGATCTATTGTGCTGGCTTCTGTACCTCTTACTGCAGCAAATGTTACGGAACCATTGCTTGTACCTGCATTAAACTGATGCGTTGTACCGTTCCAGGTAACCGCTGCATCGGCAGTGAAGTTACCTGTTACAATTAGATCGCCATTGCCAGCAAACTGTAAATTTGGTGATGTGTTCTGTATCGTGAAGTTTCTAGCTTCGGCATCGTAGGTGTTTGGTCCTGCAAGTACATCAAAGGTAACCACGTTACCATTTACACCGGAACCTCCATCAAAAATCACATCATCAAAAATAGATGGTACACATTCGCCGCCTGGCCCCCCTGATGCTGTATCCCACTGGTTCGTATCATTCCAGTTACCTGTTCCATTCACCCAGTATACTGTACGAATGTCTGCCAAAGGATCACCATCAAAGAAGATATTTGAGTTTCCACCTAAGTCTGTACCTTGGTACACATTCATGTGAGGCGCTGTTTTGGGTGCCAATCCTTGGTCAGCATCTAAGTTGCCCACGTTAGCTCGCACTATATTCTGCACTAGCGTAAAATTGACAGTCGCTGTTCCGCTACTTGCTCTAAGCGTGATAGGCAAATCAGGACATGTCGGGTTTACTAAGGTGATTAAGCCAAGTACGTTGTTTGGCCCTAGTGGTGTGAACTCTAAGATTCTATTATTCCCCCCTGCACTGGTGTCAAAAATTAAATTTTGGAATGTGTTGGTTCCATTATTTTGGAAAGAGACAGGTTGGCTAAATGCTTGGAATAAGGTTATATCTCCATTGAATAAGTTATCCCCATCGTTTGAGAAAGTTGCCAAGACATTTGCCTCAAATTCCATGGTATTGAATACATTGTCTGTATCACCATCAAGGGGCGTTCCGTTAGCATCTCCAGAGAAGGTTACTACTGTGTTAAACTGGAATTCCATATCTGCCGTAGAGGTTACTGCCCCTCCATTGAACAAATAGGTGTTTCCGTCCAAAAACTCCGCATCACCTCCAAAAGTTGAGGTTCCTGAGAAGGTCGCATTTTCTTGAAAGTCTGAAGTAGTTCCATTCCCAAAGGTAATGTTCCCATCTACGGTCGTTACTCCTGCATTATCGTTAAACACGACTGAGCCTCCTCCACCTACAGCCGCAAAGTTTATTGTATTTCCAGCCCCTACGAACTGAACACCCTTATCGAATACAATGGTTGGATTATCACCCACTGTTACATTGCCATTAAAAATCATAGGCGAAGGAGCACCTTGCAAATCACTAAATAATCCATCTGCATTATCGCCTACTGTAAAATCGCCCCCAATGATTGCACCATCGCGCCAATTGATATCATGATCTGCTCCATTAAAAGACACATTATTCGTGTATGTAGTCTGGTCACCTAGTACCTGTGTTGTTGCCCCTGCTCCAATGGTCAATGAGTTAATCACATTTCCCCCACCGTCATTCAATTCTAAAAACACATCGGTAGGTGATCCTACAGTACTTGCAATATCAATATCTCCGGCTATTATGGTAGTTTTAAGCGTTGAGGTACCTGCTTGGTTTATATCAAACAATCCGCCTGCGGTACTTTTGGTCAGATCGCCAAATGTGATGGTCTGTGAAGTATCATCTCCTGTATTAATGACCACATCAGTAGCTGAGGGGAAGTTCAGCGATGGGAGCGTTTTAGTAGCTACTCCCGTTTCCACAGTTATATCACCTGCTGATGTAAAATTAATCGTTTGTGTTACAAGAGCATTGATTGCTGCATCGCCGGTCAAGGCTGTAGTGCCTCTTAAATCGAACGTTGGGCCACCGGTTAATACATCGTTACCGATGATGGTTATATTCGTTGAACCAGCCAAATTTAGCGTTCTTGCTAGGTCTCCCGTATTCGCATTGATATTTCGCGCTGTTACGTCTTGGCTATTCGTGATAAAAGAACCCTCGGTAAGGATGATTCCTCCCGTTACATTGATAGCATCTTGTAGTGTCCAATTCGCTCCGTTACCACCATTATCATTATCGTTTGCCCCAGCATCCACTGTTGCGTTCTGATTACCAAAATTAATACCTCCAGGTAACGTTGCACCATTGAAAGTGAGGTTAGAAGTATTGGTAGCCCCATCAGACGCAAGAGAAGACAAGTTTAATGTTGCCGTGCCTACAATAGGGAGTGTAGCCGTTTCTGCAAGGTTGAAGTCGTCGTACACCCAAAGGTCATTAGCTAAGTTAAGCTGTGCGCCATCCAAGGCATTATCTTGCCATGTAAAGTTTTTGGCTACGGCATCGGCAGTGATGGTTACGGTTTCCCCTGCTGCAGTAAATGAATTATTATCAAAAATCACATCGTCGTAAGCGGTAGGAGGAAACACACCCGGCGCACCCCCTGAAGTAAGCGACCAGTTAGTACAATCGTCCCAATCGCCGGCACCTCCTACCCAATAAAGGGTTCTGCCTGCTAACGGGTCGTTCGGGTAAAAATTGAGATTGGTATTATTTCCATTATCTACTCCTCCTCCTAAAACATTGACTGGTACTGTTCCGCTTGCATTAATATCTCTCACACTTACGTAATACCAGTCTTGCTGTGCTCCTATAAAGTTGATATCTGCCTGATTACCCCCATTATCCGAACGAATAATCGCATTGGCAGCAGGTGCCGGACAAGGACCAGGAGTAACAATATTAGCTACGTTATGTATACCATTCGAAGCAAAGCGAATTTCCGTAGACGCTTCTAAGGTAAGCTGATTGATATTTGCTGTGGTAGGCGTATCATCAAAACGTACAAGCGGCTGATTTCCTGCATTGGTTCGGAGAATCATATCGTGAATAATGAAATCATTATTTCCGTCAAAAGTAACATCTGCTGATGTTATGTCTAATACTGACCCTGCTCCGAAAGAAACATCATTATTGAAAGTTACGAAACCATTCACATTTGTATTTACAACCATTATTGCGTTTGAGCCTGCTGTAAATGTCCCATTAATTTGGATATCTCTTTGAAATTGTATGTAACTATCATCCCCGATAATGATAGTATTATCAAAATTAGTATCTCCATCATTAGCAGCATTGTTAATTTGAAAATTGAAGTTATCTCCTAAAGTAATGGTAGGACCCACTCCATCATTAAAATCTGGTTCTTGCCCATTGATAATAAAGTTTGCTGATGCAACTACAGGAGGACCTAGCGTAATAGGTGCTGTACCATTGCCCATTGTAATATTTCCTCCGGCTCTAAATTCTTGGTTATTTCCATTCACTAAGAAATTACCATCTTGTAAAAATGTAATTGGAGTATAAAAGTCATGACCATCACCATTAACCTCCCAAGTACCATTATTTGCAAAATCAATAGAAGAACCTGCTAAGAACTGATTATTATTGGCATTGATTGTCCAAGAAGCCCCGTCGCCAAAATGGATAGTTCCTCTAAACTCCGAGTCATTTCCATCAGAAGTAACGGTTACTCCTGC